>NZ_JBGUAU010000005.1:0-211124 GCF_041820985.1 Evansella sp. AB-rgal1 | reverse complement strand
TAAAAATCTATTTTAATTATTCTCAATCCTATTTAATTGAAAAGAGGAATGGTTCTGTGAAAAAGTTGTTTTTTGGTAGCTTGCTATTGGTTGTAGGAATTATTGGGGTTCTCGTGATTATTGTTTTATCTGTAAATAGCCCATGGTCTTATAATGGGATTGATGGTTTTCTTGGATTTTTACTAGGTTCTGAAACGATTACATTTTTTGTATTATTTGCAGTCATGTCTGTTGCTGGGGTTGTTATTTGTTTTTATGAAGCCTACATAAGAGAGTTAGCATAACATTTATTTAGTAGTATGACTTCTCTATGGTAAGAATTTTTTTACATGTCTAATCTCAAAATACGCGTACCAGACTAATATGGAATACTAACTTTGTTGGTTGTATTCCATTCGCTTCTGTCCACTTCTTTCCTGTGGGGAGTTGCCGAGCCCCCTCCCCGACTACGTCGCTACGGTGTCTCGCCTCTACTCTACTTCCCACTGGAGTTCGTGGACCTGCGCTCATTCCATATAAAGAGAAGAGTACTAATATGCTTCATAATGTATTTTCATCCGACATGGTGCAAATTTCCACTTTCATGGAGGTCTATCCTCGAAAATAACTACCTATAACATCTATCAATGTGAAACTTTGATCAAATGATGACCGTCTATGTTGTAAGAAAGGATTTTGCTTTACAAGCTTCTATCAAAAATAAAAGGGTGAATCGAGATGGAGTCATTGAAGCCTTTAGTGAGAAGTCCAGTTAGGATCTACATGGGGAAGAAGTTTTATCGAATGAAGAGATACATAGATTGGTTTTCAGGAAAAAAGAAATTTGCTACAAGAAAGAATGAATCTCTATTGCAACACGTTATATTCTCCCATCAAACAGTTTTACTTCGGCAATTGAAGGATGTAGACATGTGGTTGCAGCATAATAAAGTGAAAAACTTAAAAATAGCATCAAATCAATTAAACAAGATTGAAATAAAGCCTGGGGAAACCTTGTCTTACTGGCGTTTGTTAGGTAATACAACGAAAAGAAAAGGCTATGTAGATGGGATGATTTTACATTATGGCCAAGTCACTACTGGTGTTGGTGGGGGTCTATGTCAGTTATCTAATTTAATATATTGGATGACACTGCATACTCCTCTTACTGTTACAGAACGGTATCGTCATAGCTATGATGTGTTCCCAGATACCAATCGTAGCCAACCCTTTGGAAGTGGTGCGACTTGTGCGTACAATTACTTAGATTTGCAGATTACCAATAATACACCGAACATATACCAATTAATAGTTTACTTGAACGACACTCATTTAGTTGGTGAATGGAGAGCGGATGTACCTCCGACAAGGTCATACGATGTGTATGAACAGGATCATCGAATTACGTTCGAATATTGGGGCGGATACGTGCGTCATAATAAAATTCATCGTAAAGTATATAACATGGGTAATGTGCAAATTGATGATGAATTTATTACAGAAAATCATGCTATTATGATGTATGAACCATTATTGCCTTCGTAGTTTTCGACTCAATAAAGAAGGACGGTTTTTGCCCAAGAGCATAATCGTCCTCTTCCGTTTTAATATGCCTTCCAATAACTATTATATCCCTTATTCCGTATTACAGCGTTCCTAGGAACTTGAGATGCTATTAGTATGATATTCAACAAATCGACACAGGCACTTAGTGCATTTACAAGCGCTATGTCTATGAGAAAACTACTATGGAATCCAAAAATGTTCATGATGATCAAAGGTAGGATGGATAGTCCAATGAATGGTGCAACACAAACGGTCAAGAAGCGGTTTCGAGACATTTCTCTATCATAATAAGCAAAAAATGCAAATCCTTTAGGTATGAAACCAAAATAAACATGGTTGGACGTTATTTTTTCAGGAAAAAATAATGCATGGATTATTTCATGAATGGGCATTAGTATCAAGAATGCTAACAGTATGTTAAATCCAAAACGAAACGTATATTGATCGGTTAGCTGTAATGAAGCTGCTAATAGATAAATACCTACTGCTGCTAGGAATGCAATGGGTAGTGCTATTATTTGTGCCATGATTAAATTTGGTTCTTTTAGAGCAGTCCAGTTTTCCTTTTCTGGATCAAACTCCTTATTAACAGGTATGTTTTTTACAAAATTCAACGTTTGTAGTCCTCCTAACTCTCTAACTATGAACCTACGAGAAAATTTAGCATAGAAATCTTCTTATATATATTAACATTAATTTTCTTTTAGTTTACGGAAATAAGATATTTATTCTTCGTTTGTATTTTAAACTAGTATAATAAAGTGATGAAAGTTACAAGGATGTGAGCTAGAAAATGGAAAACTATATTCCTTCCATTTATGATGAACTAAGTAAAAAATTACTTTCTCAGTATTGGCCAAATTTTAATATGATTCCATTCGCGATATATGATAAAAAGCAAGTGTATATATTTCATCATCCTCGTTTTTCAAAAGCAGGGGGATATGATGTCCTTCCATGGTCGGATTCATTCATTGGAGATACACTCATAATATTTGAAGAACAACCAACAGCAATTGTTAATCTAGAACTTCATGTTGGTTATGAGCGCGTTTATTCTATGCTTGTTCATGAATTGTTCCATGGATTGCAGCATCTGGAAAAAGAGAGACGCTTTCCAAACGAAATGTTGGGAATATTCTACCCATTTTCATTAGAGAATGTGGAGATCCGAAATAAAGAGAGACAATGTTTATATAATGCACTCATGTGTTTGGAGCAAGAAGATAAAAGACAGAATTTGCAGCAATTCGTACTGTTACGAGAAGCAAGAGCAGAACTAATTGGTGAACACTTCTCCTATGAGACAGCAATTGAAACAATTGAAGGACCTGCATGGTATGTTGAAATGAAAGCTTATTTTCATAAAAGTAGACAATCATATAAGGATGTATTAGAAAGCTATAGCTCTCCTTTACTAGATAGGTGGGATTCCACATCCAATATACGAAAAAGCTGTTATAGCTCTGGGCTTTTGCTGTGTATATTGTTAGATGAACTTTCTCCCAACTGGAAAAGAGATTTTTTTCACTCGGAAAAAACATTGTATGAACTACTTAAACAATGTGTTGATATAAATAGTAATCATCGAGAAGATATAGAGATAAGCAAGGACACAGAATTATTGGTGCAAAAAATAGTGAATACGAGGGAAGAAGTTTTTGTTGAATATGAAAAGCAAGAAGGATACCACGTTTTTCTCGAAGGAAGTATAAAGGTTAAAGGCTTTGACCCTATGAATATTACTTCTAGTCTCACTGAAAAGAAACTGTTGCATCGAAGAACTCTAACAGTTGAAATAGAGAAGAAAACATATGTTTTCCAACAACCAGTAGTTGCTCATTATAGACAAGAATATAGGAATATATATAGACTACACCTAGTTTCAAAGGGGAAACCAATGGAAGAAAAAGATGGAGTTAACATAGATGGAGTAGGAAAAATTGAAGGATGCGATTGGACGGTTCTTTTCAAACCGTAATGGTTTGGAGAGAACCGTCATTTGATCTAGTTTCAGGTACACAAATTTACAAATCGATGTTTGACTCCTGGTACCTTCTGTTTATCTTCCTTAACCTAATAACTTTTCAATATCTTCTTCTATCTTACTAGGTTCTACCGTTGGGGCGTATCGCTCTAATACGTTTCCTTCTCGGTCTACTAAAAATTTTGTGAAATTCCATTTGATATTGCTTGCTAATAAACCTTTTTTCTCTTTCTTTAAGAATGCAAATAATGGATCTGCTGAATCTCCATTTACATTCACTTTTGCAAACATAGGGAATGTAACACCATAGTTCAGTTGGCAAAACTCGGTTGTTTTCTCAATATCGTCAAACTCTTGATTCATGAATTGATCACAAGGGAAACCAAGAATTTCTAGTCCTTTTTCTTGGTATTTATTATAAAGCTCTTGTAATCCTTTAAATTGTGGCGTTAATCCACATTTACTTGCTGTGTTAACAATAAGTAGCACCTTACCTTCATAATCCTTTAGTGACTTCGGTTCATTGTTTGGTTTCTTAACAGTTAAATCATATATGGATGACATGTAAGAGCACCTCCTATCTGTAATGTACCATTTTCATCATGAAAATGCACAGGAATAGCTTTTTTATCAAGAGAGTCCAAATTTTATGATATGTTATATATAGGAAAACAAGAGTTAAAGCTTCTAGCTAAACAACCTGAACGAAATTTGAAACTATTTCTTAATGTAGTACGTATGAAATAAGGAAAGAATGGAGGTACATGTTTATGGATGTTAATTTTCCAGAAAAACGAATTGCGAAAGAATTAATTAATGTATCGATCATAAGTGAAACCATATCAAATCTCATCTGGTATGCCATATTAATAGTATTGTTTGTTCTACATTCTTATTTTTCTTGGACTACCTGGATTGCTTGGGGGCTTATTGGAATTACAGTTATTTCTGTTATTTTTACTATATGGGGTTATATAAAGCCATTTTTTATATATAAGAATTGGCGTTATGATGTGGATAAGGAATTTTTACAATTGAAATCAGGAGCTTTAAAGGAAGAACACCAACTAGTGCCAATGACAAAAATTCAAGCTGTCGCTACAAACCAAGGACCGATATTAAGAAGATATAATCTGTATTCTCTAACTATCGATACGATGGGTTCTTCTCATATAATTCCCGCATTGCATAAGGACGTAGCAGTTGAACTTAGAAATCAAATTGCATCTTATGCAAAGGTTAAGGAAGTAGAGTAATGATGGAAAATGCCAAGAGATACCACCCCTATACGATGATCTTTGATTTCCTTGGTTTAATAAAAGGATTATTTTTTGCTGTTCTTTACTTATTTGTAATTCAGTATAACTCAGAATCTACTTTCGTTTTGTATGGAAGATATGCATTCTATGCAATAGTTGTTATTGGGATGGTTTACATTCTGTTGAAGTGGTGTTTCTATAAATATTATTTAGATGATACAGCTTTTCATATTTTTAGTGGGATATTTGTTAAAAAAAGCCAGACGATTCCGTTTACAAAGGTACAAAATGTAAAGAGGCATACAAGTATCATTCATCGATTTTTACGAGTAACGTCGATTCACTTCGAGACAGGATTGTCTGGGGAAGAGGCAAGAGTTGCATTCGGGGTAGTTACAAAAGACACTGCTGATCGATTAGAAAAGCAAGTAGGGAAAAATAATGACCAAGAAAAAAGCTTAGACTATTCTGTGGATATGAAGTTGGAACAGAAGTTAGAAGAAACATTTGCTCCTAAAGAAAATAGAAGGATTCATTTTACGCCGACAAGAAAAGATACTTGGAAGGCCTCCTTTACATCATTTAGCTTTCTCATCATTGTTCCTATAATTGGAACGATTTACACAAATGTAAAGGATGTTTTTGGAATAGGAGAACATACGGAAGGGTTTATTTCAACCATACTAAACACTTGGTGGAGTACTTTCATCGTTGTACTTTTGCTTATCGTCCTTTCTATCTCACTTGGTATTGTCTATACTTTCTTAAAATATGGGAAGTATGAAATCGCTTCAGATATAAACAAAATTTATATTACGAAGGGGTTGTTGGAGGAGACTACTTTTTCCATTACAAAAGATAGAGTTCAAGCAATTGAGATCAATCAACCTATTTTAAAACGTATGCTTGGGCTTGCTGAAGTAAAGCTTACGTGTTCAGGTAGCTTCAGTCTCGATAGTAAAGAATCTGAAACTAATTCATTATATCCTTTTTTACCTATAGAGCAGGCTTACTCGATTCTTTCAGATCTGTTACCTGAATATGAAATTACGGAAAGTATGGAGAAATTACCCAAAAAATCATTAGTGGTTCGTTTATGTAAACCTTATTGGTTTTGGATAATTGCCACAGGAGCTTTCTTCTATTTTCAACCACCTATTTTTAGCATGGAAATTTCTTGGTGGTTATTCTCTATCATACTACTATTATTTATCGTATCTCTACGAGTATTAGATTTTATAAATACTAGGTTTGTTTTAAATGAAAATATGATTCAATGTAAAAGTGGTAGCTTTTCTACTTCCTTGTATATTTCTAAACGCGAAAAAATTATCGAGGTATCTTTATCCCGTTCTTTATTACAACGAAAGGTGGGGCTAGCAACCATTGGTACTATGAATAGAGCAACGCCCGTACAATTTAATGGTGTGAATGATATTCCTATGGAGTTAGCAGGAGATTTTCTAAACTGGTACGTTGACCGTCGTAAAGAAGTAGAGATCGATGCAGATTCTATTTATTTTGAAAAGGAAGAAAGAAAGATTAAAAACTAGTCTTATCTGGAATATTCCCCTCCTTTTGGACATACCTATGTTCTAAAGGGAGGGGCTATGATGTGGAAACGATTCATTATTGGGATCACCCTTGGAATGATCATGTTGGTTACTGCTTTTGCATTCGATAGTAATTTGGAACAGGAAAACGCACATGCTAATAGGGAAATAGAGGAAGATCAAACTTCTTTAATTTCTGCCATATTGGAGGAATTGAAGGGCTATGATGGAGTGGAAGATATTGAATTAAATCAGTTAAAGTCTATTATCATTCATACCTCTTATGATAATCAAGATCCAAAACTGAAGGATGTTCTACAAACTGTTGAGCATGTTCTAGAAACAGTAGATTCAAATTATGACTTGGAACCAGTTATTTATGTACAAAATAAGGATGGGAAAGTGTTGAAGTAAATCGTCATGACGTTTCTTGTATACAGGAAACGTATTTTTTTATTCTTCTAATCAATGGGAAAAATGAAAATGTTAACAAATCATTCATAAATAGCGTTCATTACATAGAGACAACGTATCCTATTCACAGTATAATACACTTACTTCATAGTAACCTCAGTATATACCCCTCTTCATTTTTTTCCGAAAAACGAACAAAATAATTCCAGAAAGGTTTGATGTTTATGTACCAAAAACGATCTATTTGTTATTGTGGCAGCGGGAAATCTCGTGAAAGTTGCTGCAAGACAGGACCAGAAATAACTCTTCGAATGAAGCAGTTTGCCAATCAAAAAGAGCGAGAGCAAATGTTAAGTGATCTCCATATTAGTTCCCAATTTCAGATGAGATACAAAGGACATTTTGAATTTTATGGGAAGCATTTCATTGCGTATAAGCGGAAAAATCCAACGGAAAAATGCAATGGGTTCCTTGTGATAATATCTAGTTATTTTACGGACTACCTCGACGAAATGGATAAATGTCCATCCTCATGGAAGACTCTGACTTCGGCATTTTGGGAAGAACTTATATGTACGTATTATCCTCATTCTATAAAAATAACTCCTAATGAAAAAGAAACAGATACATTTTTTACACAATTAAAAATGTTTGTCCGTTGGTTGGATAAGCAAGAACATACTTGTTGGTATAACATTGTTACGGCATATATAACTGAGTATAAATCGGTTGTTTATAATTGTGAAAGGCTCCTTAATCACCTCGTTACTCAACAGTATCCAAAATTCCATCAAATTGATTGGGATCCCATGAATGATTTTGAGAAGATAGAAATGAAATTTAACCAATATAAGGAAACAGTAGAAGGTGTATTTGAGGTGACTGGCACATTGGAAAATACAGTTGCTATAGCCAATGTGGAAACACATAAAACGTATTATGTGAAAGGTGTACCACCAAGTATTGTTGTTTCAGGAATGCTTCTACAAGGGGGCATCGGAAGAAATTGGGGGCAGAAGTACTGGGATTGGTGTCACACATTTTCTGTTTTTCCAAATCAGGCAAAGAATTATCTATATCCTAAGGTAGAACCTACGGGAGTGAAGTAAGTATATTTTATCATCTTTTCTATAGTATTGGAGCGAAGAAAGTACAAGAATTTAGGGTTCTCTGTTACACCCAAGGATACTTTCTTAGCCTAAGCATGGGATGTAGACTAACCCCATGCTCTTTCCGTTTAATCAAAAATTGTATTTTGAAGAATTACATGAACGATTATGGTGATTGCAGTTGAAGTTAGAAAAAGAAAAAGGGAAATACCCCAGAGTTTTACGTCTTTGTTTTTGATTAGAAAGCTGTTAAATAGTATATAACCTCCAAATAATATAGAGACTGCTGCAATGGGATAAAACCAAAATGGAAATGCACTTCCCCACGCGGTTAGAACTCCCCACAGAAACGCAATAAAAGTAAAAACACCTAATAATATGTTACCTAGTATCCAGATTGTTTTTGTTGATGTATTCACGTATAAATACCTCCTCCAAAACTACTTTCAAGTTGGTTATTCCCAAGTTGCTCGTAAGTAAAGCGTAAAGTTAATTTTTGTATAAGAAAATCTATCTTATGGAACGTTAATCTTAATAAGATGAGTAATAAGAGGAGGATTTAATTATGAACAACGAAGAGGTAGAATTATACATAAATCGAGTAAAGGATACGATATCTGAAGCACAAAAGGAATTGGCGGAAGTAAAAATAGTTAGGGAAAACGATCCTACAGAATATAGCTATGTGATGAAACAGCTTCAGGAAATGAATGAAGAGATGGGAGTTTTTTTAGAAAGAGCTACGCCTAGTCAACGTGAAGATTTAATGGAGGCAAGGAAATACATTCATTATACGCAGGATATTATGACTCGTGGTATATAAGTTAATCACTAAAGGATCCACTCTTGTTCTAGGAACAAAGGAGATCCTTTTTTTCGTGAGGTGATTTAAAGGAAGATACGTCTCTAGCCTTATAAGGTTTACTGCTAAGGTTCATTTTAAAATAGAAGTACTTCGATTATGATGGAATTATAAATCGAAGTACTTGGGGGAATTGGAATGAAAAAGCTTGTAATAATGGTTTGTATGATAGGAATAGCTTTAATGTTATTATCAGCATGTGGTTTAGTAAATCCAGTTAACGCTATTATGGGAAATACTGTTAATAAAGAGATTGTCGTAGAAAAGGATGCAGCTGAAAGTCTAGATATAAATATTGATTTAGGAGTTGGGAACCTTGAAATCACTGGTGGTGCGGAGGAATGGGTGACAGGTGAAATGGAATATACAAGAAGCAAATTAAAGTCTCAGCTTTCCTATAACTTAAAGCATGGTGTAGGGGAAGTATCAATTGAACAAAAACGAAGTGGAAATTTTTTTAACAGCTTCGGAAAACAAAAGACGAACTGGGATATACAGCTTTCAAATGATATTCCAATGGATCTTCATATCAATGCTGGAGTATCAGATACAACATTAGATTTACGAGGTGTTCAAATAACGAATCTAACTGTGGATGCTGGTGTTGGTGATATTAAAGTAGATTTGAGTGGAGATTGGACAAATAGCTTTAATACTACTATTCATACAGGAGTAGGAGATACGAAAGTTGTTCTTCCAAAACACGTGGGAGTGAAAGTTGTATCAAAAAAGGGGTTAGGTTCGGCAAATTTCCCAGGGTTTAAATCGTTAGGAAATAATGAATATGTGAATGATGCGTACGAATCTGCTGAAGTAGTTATTACTTTGAACGTGGAAACAGGTGTTGGAGATTCGTCTTTTCAACTTCAATAGGTTATAGGGAAACGAGGCTGGGCCAAAAGAGTTTGCATTACTGAGATAGCCGACATATGGTACTTGATGTAGAATATTTGCTAGGGAATATACTTCGCTTTCCGCGGGCGGCTGGTGAGCCTCCTCGGCTTCGCACTGTGGGGTCTCACCTTTGCCTTTTGATCCCGGCGGAGTCTACGTATATTTCCTCCGCTAAGGTTGCACATCATTTGTTTCTTCTCTGCTTAACACTTTCATTATGGCCCAGCCTCCTGTATTTTCAAAGTGAAATCTAAATTTGGATAACCCCGCCATCAACTCGTTTAAATCCTCGTATAGTTGATAAATCTTCTATCAATTTTAAAGTTGCTTTGTCCTTTACTTTCGCTTCAATCATGATGTCAGCATCTTTTCCATATTCACGGAGGATGTTGATGAATGGTATAGCATAGTCTACATCGATATAGTCGGCGTGATGTCTGTATTTACTTTCAGACTTTGGTGATGATAAATGAAATTTAGGTGGTATACCCCATTTTTCCCAAGTTGCAAATATTCTTGGAAGTAGCTCTTCTACTGATTCATTACCAGGGTTGGCACTATGATGGTGATAATCAAAGACAAAAGGAACAGAATGATGTTCACAGACTTCTAGTGTCTCTAATGCAGTATATGTTTTATCATCATTTTCAAGCGTTACCCGATTACGAACATTACTATTTAGTTTTGCAAAATTATGGTGAAAGCGTAGAATAGCTTCTTCTTTGTTTCCATAAGCACCGCCAACATGGATATTAATATTTCCTTTATTATGGAGGCCCATCGCTTCAAGCATCTTGTAATGATACTCCATATCAATAATGGCATTGTCCGTTACTTGCTCTCTCGGGCTCGTAAATAAAGTATATTGACTTGGATGAAAACTAACACGCATATTAAATTTCGTTACTAACGCTCCGATCTCTTGAAATAAATCTTTAAAAGGTGTTATATAATCCCAGTTTACCTCTGGGTGCGTTCCTAGAGGTACAAGAGAAGAAGACATGCGATACAGATGGATGCCGTGAGAAAAATTATAATGAAGTGCTCGAATGGTGTTTTTTAAATTTTGCTCTGTTGCAAGATATAATTTATCTTTTCGAACTGTGCTATCAAGTTTGTTCCAATTTGTAAATGTCATGGTGCGCGAAGGGGAAGCTTCCCACAATGAAAGTGCTGTTGAAACATATCCAAAACGAATAATCATATAAAGGCTCCTTGTATACCTGTTTTTACAGAAATAGTAAGTCTTCCTTAGTGTATGGAATAAAATAGATCCTTACTATTTTCTAAACTAATTATATTATTTAATTTAAGTTAAAGGAAAAAAGATGACTTGTTGATAGGGAATGAATAAACAGAGGTAATAAAAGGTACAAAACTTAAACGTTAAGAGAGGTCAACTTCTTAAACTTTTTGTATAATAGTATTTAGGAGGTCGAAATATATGTATACATTTAATCAAGAGGATTTTACGAAAACAGCAACGGAAGCATTATTGTTCGGAGTTTACACAGAAGAAGACAGACCCTTTCAAACGTTAGATGAAGCTTTCTCGGGAGAACTGCAGGAGCTAGTGGAAGCTGGTGACTTACCACTGGGATCAGGACAAGTAACGAAATTACATACGTTTGGAAAAGTTGTGCCAAAACGCATCTACTTTGTAGGTCTTGGTAAACAAGAAGAGGTAACGAAGGATTCACTTCGTAAAGCATTTGGGAACGTCTTTAAACAACTATCAAAGGATAAAGTAGAGAAGGCAGCACTTGCTTTGGAAAGCTTAGCGGGTTTACCAGTTTCGAATGCTTTGGTATTTGAAGCAATAGGGGAAGCACAGGCTCTAGCACCGTTTGTACTAAATACGTACCACACAGATAAACCAAAAAACAGTGTGGAACTAGCAGAATTGACTATAATTGGAGAGAATCAAGACGTAAAAGAAGATATTGTTCAAGCCTTACACATCGGTTTTGCATTAGGCGAAGGTGCGAATGTGGCACGTCGACTCGTGAATACACCAGGAAACATAATGACGGCTACAGCACTGGCGTCCTTTGCTCAAGGAATTGCAGAAAAGCATAGTTTTGACATAGAGATATTAGAAAAAGAGGAAATGGAAGCATTAGGGATGGGAGCGCTACTTGCAGTGAACCGAGGCTCCGTGGAACCACCGAGGCTTATCGTGATGCGATATCAAGGAAAAGAAACATGGGAAAATCCTGTGGCACTTGTAGGGAAAGGCATCACATTCGATACAGGTGGTTACTCATTAAAAGGGAAAGACGGTATTGTTGGGATGAAAATGGACATGGGGGGAGCGGCTTCCACCATTGGTGCCATGGACGCAATTGGTACTATAAAACCTAAAGCAAATGTCATGGCAGTTATTCCTGCAACGGATAATATGATTAGTGGGAATGCATTTAAACCAGATGATGTGATTACTTCCATGAGTGGAAAAACAATTGAGATACGTAATACAGATGCGGAAGGACGCCTAGTTTTAGCAGATGCCATTACGTATGCAAAAAGAAAAGGTGCTGCAAAAATCATAGACATTGCAACGTTAACAGGAGGAGTTATTGTTGCACTAGGGAATGAAGTGACCGGTGTGATGACCAATAATGACGAGTGGTTTTCATCTGTGCAAGAAGCAGCTGATGATACAGGAGAACTCATTTGGCAACTTCCATACTTCGAACATTATCAAAAACAAGTACGCACAAGTCATATTGCTGATTTAAATAACAGCCCAGGCAGAGCAGGCCATGCTATCATGGCTGGTGCGTTTGTTGGAGCTTTTGCTGAGGATACGCCATGGGTACATTTAGATATAGCAGGAACAGCAATGGCGTCTGCAGATCATGATCTTGGTCCAAAGGGTCCAACAGGAGTTATGGCAAGAACACTGACAAAAGTCGTCATGAATCAAGCAGAGTAGTTGTATAATGGAGGTACATCACGATAACGTGGTGTGCCTTCTATTTATACTAGATGTTAAGGAGTTGTGGAAATCGTATATGGAAGCATTTTTGCATGGGTTTATATTATCTTTAGGACTCATTTTACCACCAGGAGTTCAAAATATATTTTTATTTAATCAAGGTGTGGTCCAATCTAGATTAGTGAAAACTATGCCCGCAGTAATAACGGCATCATTATGTGATACGTTATTAATTGTACTTTCTGTCGGTGGCGTGTCTGTGTTAATGCTTGGATCCTCTTTCATAAAGACACTGCTTATAATTGGGGGTGTGATTTTTTTAGTATACATGGGCTGGACTATTTGGTGTAGCAAGCCCCCTCAAAGAGATACTGTAACAACACATTTTACATGGAAAAAGCAAGTGATGTTTGCAGTATCCGTTTCGCTACTAAATCCACATGCCATCATGGATACGGTAGGTGTCATTGGCCCAAGCTCCCTCGCTTATGTAGGACAGGACAAAATCATGTTTGCAGCAGCTTGTATTATCGTTTCGTGGTTCTTCTTCTTCGGACTCGTTCTAGTAGGTCGAATAAGTGGAAAGCTAGATAAGTCTGGACGATATTTCACGATCATAACGAAGATATCAGCCGTTCTAATGTGGATAGCCGCAGTGTATTTATTGTTCACGATTGTGTGAGGTAGACGGAGTTGAAAATACGCTGAAGCCGCGCATAAAACAGGTTAAGCCGAGCATAAAACGGCTCAACAGGCCAACATTAGCTTTAAAGAAGCAACTAACGCATTCTTTCACTCTAGACGAACCACTATGAAAGGGGCTATAACATGAAATACAACTTCGACGAAATCGTAAACCGAAGAGGAACCTATTCCGTGAAGTGGGATGGCGGAGAATTCATAAAGGAAATGGGACTAACAGAACGATACGATGAAGAAACAATCCCACTGTTCACAGCAGATATGGATCTTCCTGTACCACAGCCATTAATTGACGCATTACATAAGACAGTCGACCATCGAATCTTTGGCTACTCTATTTTTCCAAACGAATATTATGAAGCTATCCAATCTTGGTTTCAGAGAAAACATGACTGGAAAATCAAAAAAGAAGAAATAGTGTATAGTCCAGGAACTGTTCATGCTCTCAATGTTGCGGTAAGAGCATTCACCGAACCAGGAGATGGGATTATTATTCAACGGCCTGTCTATCCACCATTTACAAGTGTCATTGAACAAAACAAGCGAGTAGTAAGAAATAATGCCCTTATTTATGATGAAGATGGTTACTACTCTATTGATTTTGATGATTTTGAAGGGAAGGCAAAGGAAGAGAACACGAAATTATTTATTTTATGCAATCCTCATAACCCTACGGGAAGAATTTTTCAGCAAGAAGAACTGCAAAGATTAACTACTATTTGTGAAAAACATGGAGTGCTAATTATCGCTGATGAAATTCATGGAGATTTAATTCGATGTGATCAAACCTTTACTCCCATTGCAAAAATAGCAGAGCAGGAAGATCATATCATCACCTGTACAGCTATAAACAAAACGTTTAACGTTGCTGGTCTTCACTGTACAAATGTTATCATTCCAAATCAAGAGCTTAGGCTAACATTTACGGAAGAGATGGGTATGCACTTACCATCCCCATTCACAGTTTCAGCACTTATTGCAGTTTACAATGAAGGTGAAGAGTGGCTAGAGCAGTTAAAGGAATATGTCGATGAAACAATGGAATGGGTTATGGAATTCGTGAAAGAGAAATTGCCTAAAGTGAAGATGAGAATCCCGGAAGGAACGTATGTAATGTGGATGGATTTCAGTGAGTATGGTCTTACTCCTGAGGAAGTTCATGACAGAATATATAATAAAGCGAACGTACTATTAGAAGATGGGAAAATGTTTGGGGAGGAAGGATTACCGTATCAAAGAATCTGTATTCCGTCACCAAGACCTATCATAAAGGAAGCATTTGAAAGAATGGCGAGAGAGTTTGCAGATGTGTGACGTGGAAGTTTTTTGCACAAATGGACAAAAAAACTGGAGAGGCTAAAAATAATCCCTCTCCAGTTAATTAACAGACTATTAAATTGTCCACCTATCAACGGCTAACCCAACTAAATACCAATCTCCATCGTGCTCTTCAAAGGCTAATATAAGATTTGCCCAATCCAGTTCTTCCTCACTTGCGGCTACATAATAGCTTACAAAGTCTGCATCGGGGTAAGCTTCTTCCACGTTCACGATAATATTTCCATGTGACTCGATCTCGTTTATCGCTATTTCCTGTGCATTTCTACTAAAGTCTCTAATATAAATATACTCTTCATAGTATTCTACAGGAGTTAATGAAATGGTGTGTCCTGACCCGTCTTGCGTTCCCCAGTCATACTCTTCTGTATCTTCTCGGAATGCAGCAACCTCGTCTGCTGAGAAAACAAGGTCTTCCTCATCGTTCACATAACCATATGGCGAAAATTGAACACCTTTCTCAGGGTGTACATAGTTTGCCAGACTCTGAAAATTAATATTCTCTAAAGCGATCACTACATTATCAGCTCTATCACGTAAACGTTCTTCATCAACAACAATATCCTCAGAGCCATTGTCATTATTACTTTCATCATTACTACCTTGATCATTTTCTAGCTCTCTAATTTCTGCTTCCAGTTCCGAAATGGTTTCGTCACGAGCATCTAGTTCTGCTTGCAAATTCGCTAGTTCTTCTGTTAATTCATCGATTTCATCTTGAAGATTTGCGGTATTCTCGTTCGTATTTTCTTCATTTCCATTTGCGCAAGCGGTAAACAGAATGAGAAACGTCACTATTGTAGATAAGATGAACATCTTTTTCTGCAACAGAAATCCCTCCAATAATTTTGTATGTCCACAATCTTCCCGATAATAATTTATACTAAACGTAAAAACAGCATCTCTTAATCCATATTTGTTAAGTAAAGCGAATATGAAACTTTTTAATAAAGTAATCCGTTGAATAGAAAAGGGGGGACTCTATTTTTATGAAAAAACATGTTAACTTCTTGCTCTTCGCTTTGTTTCTTATTGGCTGTGGACCTGAAGAAGTTATTGGATCCACCTGATTTCCATTTAAATGACTTTGATATTTGGGTTACACCTAATAGGGATTATCTCCAGGTAGTCCCGCAGTCTAAAAGTTATTTTGTAGGATTAAATTCTAGAGATTCCCAATCACTGTATAAAATTATAAATGGAGAGAATTTGGAATAGAATCGAGGTGATATGATGTCTTTATCACAACTTAACGAGAGGATCATTTCATGTGCAAAATGTGATCGTCTCAGAGAATGGTGTTCAGTCCAAGAAGGAACTCGAAAACAATTTCATGGAGAAACGTACTGGGCTCGCCCTGTACCAGGATTTGGTGACCACAAGGCTGAACTACTTATCGTAGGATTAGCTCCTGCTGCACATGGTGCGAATAGAACAGGAAGAGTTTTTACTGGTGATACATCAGGAAATTTATTGCTGGAAGCATTGCACCGTCACGGTTTTTCCAACAAAAAGCAATCCCGAACATCAGAGGATGAATTACAACTTCAAAATGTGTATATCACCAATATCGTAAAATGTGCTCCTCCACAAAATAAACCTAACGCAACAGAATTCAAAGCCTGTAGAGAGTTCTTAGAAAGGGAGCTACAGCTGTTAACAAATGTAAAAGTTATTCTCGCAGTTGGTGGCGACGCTTTTAATCAAACAAAAAGAGTGTTGAGAAAACTAGGTGCGGACGTATCAAAAATGAAGTTTGGTCATGGGTGTAGTTATGGGGTGGGAGCGGAATTTCCTAGACTAGTAGGTACGTATCACACATCCAGGTACAATATCGATACAAAACGGATTACACCGGATATGGTGGACGATGTTTTCCAGGAAATTAATAACTACATATAAAGGCAGGGGGGATTTTAATGAATGTGTTAGTAACAAATCGATTACAATTAAGAGAATTTACAGAAGCAGATGTCCCCTCTCTTCATGCTATCTTTTCTGATGTAGAAACGATGAAGTATTATCCAGCTCCTTTTGATTATGAAAAAACAGTGAAATGGGTAGAGCGTAATCAGAAGCGATACATAGAGGATGGGCATGGATTGTGGGCTGTCTGCCTAAAAGAAATGGGACAACTAATTGGGGATTGTGGACTTGTCAAACAAGTGGTAGATGGAAAAATGGAAGTGGAAATTGGCTACCATATTAATAAAAACTATTGGTCCAAAGGCTATGGTACGGAAGCGGCACATGCTTGCAAAGAATACGCATTTTCCAACTTGGGGTTGCATAAAGTAATCAGTATTATTGACCCATGGAATATTCCTTCCTGTCGTGTTGCTGAAAAAATAGGTTTAACTGTGGAAAAAGCTGCGTGGGTGTTTCAAAAATGGCACGTTATTTATTCAAGTTATAACAGAGATTCTAAAGAAAAATAAGCATGCATATTCAATGGGAGGTGCTTCGCTGTGAGGAAGCGGTTGTTTATTATTTCATTTACCGTATTGATGATAGGTATCATATTTATTTTCCAACTAGATCGCCTCGCTATTGTACAAGCAAATAGTAACCTGAATGTGGAAAACATGAAACTTCTCAAGGAGGAAAAATTAGTATTATCAGAATTAGGAGAAGGGAGATATCTAGAGGGGATGGGGGGATATGGAAGGGAGTATTCAAGTTTAGGAGTGCTTCTAGGTTTTTCCGATGATAGTGATAGTAATGCGTTCCACAAGGTGTCCTCCATAGAAACAGAAAATGAGAATCATAGTTTGTTTGGAGTTTCTGTTGGTGACGAGGTTAGTAAACTATCAGATGTGCTAAAACGAAAAGCTTACTCGAAAGACCTGTATTCCAATCTATATGTAAAAAGAGAGTTGCATATTTCCTATGACGAAGAATCTGGTGTGATAAAGAAGTTGAGAATTTGGTATATAGATAATAAGGTTATGGGTCGGTTGTATTAATTAGTTGGTGTACCTTAATTCGAATAAAAGTAAAAGTCAGGGGATTAAAGAAGAGGAGAGGAAGGTGGACGAGGTCCATATGGAAAAACATTGTGTATTTTGTAATCCTGAGTTACTTCCGAATCAAATGATGGTTATGAGCAATGATTATTGTATGTTTTTACAGTTGAAAGAGACACAGAAGAAAGGGAGTAATTTGGAAGGATCAGGAGTTATTGTTCCTAAGATACATAGAGAAACAGCATTTGATTTGACGTTGGAAGAGTGGCAGGGAACCTATGACCTTCTTCAGGAAGTGAAGGGTTATTTGGATGAAATGTATCGACCACAAGGGTATAATCTTGGTTGGAACTGTGGAGAGGTTGCGGGGCAGCACATATTTCATGCACATTTTCATGTTTTACCAAGGTTTGAGGATGAACCCCTAGCAGGAAAAGGTATACGATATATGTTCAAAAATAGAGTAAACAGTCGATAACGTTTATTGTAGAAACGGAGGAGAGGAAATGGCACCACCGAAGCATATTGTATCTGCAGCAATTAGAGAAGCAAAGGAAGAATCGGGTATCGAGATCGAAGTAATAAAATTTTGTGGCATCTTCCAAAATGTGAATGCTTCGATCTGTAACACTTTGTTTTTAGCTAAACCAATTGGTGGGGAGTTAACGATAAGTTCGGAAAGTTTAGAGGTAGGGTTCTTCCCTATTGAGATAGCATTGGAGATGGTGACATGGAACAATTTCAGGGAAAGAATTCAATATTGTTTAAACGAGGAGTTACATCCATTTTGTGTTGAATTCTGATAATAGTATACGGAGGAAAATAGGGAAACTATTCTCCTCCGTATGATACATATTTTGGAGATTATGGTGAACCCAAGGTGTTCGCTATTCGTTCACCAAAACGGTAGATTGTATTGCTTCGTTTTTGATTTCTAAGACATAGTTTTCCATTACGTTTTTCCTTCCACCATGTTTTTCATACCAGGCTGCAACTCGTTCAATATGAGCTTGATCACTTCGCACCTTCGTTTCAATTTCCTCATAATCTTCTTGACTATCATATTCCCAGATTGCAAATATTTCTGTATACTCCTCATATTGGATCATCCAGCGGCCGATTAGTCGTGTTCCATATTTTTGCTGAGTTGGCAGAAGTGTTGTATTAAAATGGCTATTAAAACTCTCAACTATATCAGGTTTTACTTTATACAACTTCCTTCGGTAAAACATTTTTATCAGTCCTTTCTACATAAACTACTAGATAATTCTTGGTTTCAGCGTAAAATCCTTTATAAAACTAGTGCTTTACTTTTGTTTTTTATCTTTAACTGCTAATAATAGAATGGAACCAAGTAACAGTATTGCTCCTAAGGTATTTTTTAAGGTAATTTCTATTGGGAAAAATGGGTAGGAGATAACTGCCAGTAGCAAAGGACTAAATGCCCTAGTCACATTTGCGATAGAAAACCTCAAGTATTTTAATGCTTCATATAGTAGAAGTGTTCCAAGAAATCCACCAAGGAAGGAAGAACCAACGATAAAGCCGATGCCTTCAAAAGAGATTTCTTCTCTAAAAAGCTCCCCTATGAACATTCCATATGTCATAACAAAAATCAAAGTAATAACATTATTCGAGAACATGATAGAGTTTGAGTTTTTTTGTTTACTCATCGTTTTTTTGATATAAATATTTGTTAACGCAAAAAAGAATGTATACAGAAGAGCAAAGATACTTCCAAGTAGGTTATTCCTATAATCTCCGCCTGTTTCCATAAATAAGAATACCCCTATTATGGCTAACAGGATGAATGTAACCTCTTGCTTTGTTAATTTTTCTTTTAACAAAACTACAGACAACACAACAGCAAATACCGTATAAAATCTACCGATAAAACCGATTTCTATTGGTGACAGAATATCCATGCTCAAAAACATAAATATGATACCGAGTGAGTTACATATAGCTAAAAGAAAAATATTTTTTTCAAAATAGAACTTTACAGGCGTTTTTGTTACTATTCCGAATAAAAAACTAGCAAGGATAATTGTTATTACGTTTATGAATGCAGCAAACGCAGGAGAAAGATTCAATAACCCAAACTTTGATAATAGCGGACCAACTGCTAGCATGAGAACAGATAGTATATTTAATAGATGACCTTTTTCGAATTCCTTCACCTTTGTTCACCACCTTGTATGTCTATTGTAATTGATAAAGGGTGAAGAAAAAGTGTAAAGTGTAGTTAAGTGTTTCACCTTTTAAGAGAGGGGCTTAATCTTGGGAAAACTTATTGAATATTACACAAGGTTATTTATACATATTGCAAACCAGAAAACGAACATTTCTTATAAAACAACGAGGAGCGAACTTAGTGAAATACTGGTATGTTCTGAAAGAAATGTCATACATATCATCAATAAATTAGAGGAAGAACGATGGATAGAAACGATTAGAGGGAGGGGGAGAGGGAATGCGACACAGATGACCTTTCACCACACATTGGATACCATGTTTGAGTACTTTACTAAAATAAATCCGAAAACAGCAGATATTGATGAATTAATTTCTATAATAGAGGAAAGCCAATTAGAACAGAAAAAGGACGTAATAAACTCTCTAATTGTTAAGTTATTTGGCATTGATGGCTCATCAACCAAACAAGTAAAAGATAATATAGAAATTTTAAAAATACCTTATTTTCGGCCTTTGTATTCTCTAGAACCCTCACAAGCAGAAAGACAAACAGAACGTCATATAGTAAGGCAAATGTTTAATACCCTTGTTATCTTTGACGAAGAAACAAACAGAATGAAACCATCTCTCGCTCACTATTGGGAGGTGAAGGAAGGTGGAAAAAGGGTAACGTTTTACTTAAGGAAAGGGATTTTATTTCATAATTACAAAACTCTCACCTCAGCTGATGTGAAATTCACTTTTGAACGGTTGCAAGAAACAGATGTAAAATGGATAATAAAAGACCTGAAATCCATCACATGTGTTGGGAACTATGTGGTTCAATTTGAGTTTACCAAACCCTCATATCACTGGATGTTTCTAGTAGCATCATCAAAATGTTCCATCATCCCTATAGATTATGGAAATAAGACTTTGGAAGAGTTCAGCATCCATCCAATCGGAAGTGGACCATTCAAAATTATGGAACACAAACAAGGTGTGTCCTTTACTTTTTCAGTATTTGAGAACTATTTTCAGGAGAGAGCACATTTGGATGAAATTACGATTCATATACTTCCATCAATAGAAAAGTACCTACACATATCAGCTCTAGAGGACAAGCCTATTCTTTATATGCCATTCACTACGAAAAGGAGAGAAGATAGCCAACTACAATTTGTTGAGAGATCACGATTATCGGTAAAATATTTGGTGTGGAATATGAAGAAGGATCGAATTGGAACCAATCCGACTTTAAGAAAACAGTTATTTGAACTTCTAAATACAAGAAACTTAATAGACGAGTTAGGCTACCCTCGTCACGAGCAAACATGTTCTTTTATTAAGTCTGTTTCTAGTATGGAAGGTGATACCTCTCCTAAACTTAATGAAGTAGAATTATTTTATGAACCGCTAACCATAATGACATATGACCTTACGCCCAACGTAGAGGATGTAAACTGGATAAAACAACAATGTAAAAAATATGGAATTCCTATAACGATCAAAAGTGTACCATATGCTACATTCATCCAAGAGTCTCATAAAGCAGATATTGTCTTAGGGGAGTATGTTGCAGAAGAGATAGAAGAAAATTCTCTATACCATTTGTATCAATCAAGTAACAGTGTGGTACCTAACCTTTTGGATCAGGAGAATGAGGGGAAGCTTCAACATCTACTAAACGAAGTAACTGGAAAGCAAAGCCAGAACGATCGAATGAACCACTTGAGAAAGGTAGAAGAACTTTTAATAGAAGAACATATTGTATTACCAATATATTGGACTCATCAAAAGGCTAGTTATAATGAAAACTTAATGGGGGTATCCCTAAGTTCACTGGGATTACTTTCGTTTGATACATTGTTTTATAGAAAAACATAATGGTATATCAGGCATTTGAAAAACTGAAATGCAAAATGGAAGAGCAGATAGTAACTGTAATGGGAGGATTTTATTATGAAAAAAGGGTTACTACACCACATTGAGATATATGTTTCGAATATAGAGCAGACAACCGAATTTTGGGGATGGTTTCTTGAAGAATTGGGGTATACGTCTTATCAAGAATGGGAGAGTGGTCATAGTTGGATACTAGATGATACTTACATCGTTTTTGTTCAGGCAGAAGAGAAGTATTTAGAACCCTCTTACCATAGATGCCGAGTAGGGCTGAATCATTTAGCTTTTCACGCCTCATCACGAAGAGACGTTGATGAATTGACAGACAAATTAAAAGAAAGAGGCGTAGCAATTCTTTACTCAGATAAACACCCTTTTGCTGGAGGAGATAATTATTATGCAGTGTATTTCGAAGATCCAGATAGAATAAAGGTAGAAGTCGTTGCACCTGAGTAGTTTTTCATATACGAAGAAAAACTTCAATATGAAAAGTCTAAATAGCAATATAGATGTTAAAGACTAAAGTACAAGTACAAGGCTCAGTTCAGAGACTGAGCCTTGTACTTTTCATAATAACTTAGCTTACCGCCAAGTCCATGTATTCCTATCCTTATCAGTGAAAGTGAAATATGATAAGCGGAGAATTTCCGGTAAAAAATCAAAATTCACCTAATTTCGTGGCAAATAAGTGGAGTTTTTCCGCCTATGCAAAGAAAATTCCCCCTTTTTAAATCGATTTGAGTCAATAAGCGGAATTTCTTCTTCTATTCAGATTATTTTCCCTACCACTTATTAAATAAGTGGAAATTCTCCGTTTATTTATTCTTTTGAGCATTTCTCCTCGTTTCTTTCATTACATCGCTTGAAAGATTCTAATAATATCCTTTCATTTACTTTTTTATAAAATCCAGGTCCTTCCCTTTCATATTAGAATTCGCATGGCTAATCACCTCACAATCACATGAAGTATATATTGATTTCCACCCATGTGATAGGGCTGTGAATTACTTTGTGATTTCACATCTATTTGTCAATAAAACACTGATATAACAAGAAAAAATCACATGTGATTTCTTATGTGAAATCGCATGTGATTTTGCTTGAAAGGTAAGAAAGTATAACATTTTTGACTTTAAAAGTTCTCTAGCTGCAGGCACTATCTGCTGTGAAATTAAACTTCCAGTTAGAAAAGTAAAAAGCACTTTTCAACTGAAAGAACATATTTCTTCGCAGATGTGCAAGCGTATCCCGTTTTTCGTATTAATCAAACAAACCTGAGAACCAACTTGCAATGGATTGGAAGAAGTTTTTAATCCCATTCCATAATCCTTCTGTATCTGCGTTCGTAATTCCACCTAATCTCTCTCTTAGATCGCCTACAATGCTCTCTAATTGTTGTGTCACTTGACCAAAGTCAATATTAAGGTTACGCATTCTATCGAATAAATCAACTAGCATATCTCGATGTTCTTGTGTAAGTTGTAAGTTAAGTCTTTCTAATTGATCATTAATGATTTGCTCAATTTCTTCACGTGTCGCAGGATCTAGTTCTGAGATAGCTTTTTTGATTTCCGTTAACAATTCTGTTACTTCATCCGCACTAATCCCTTCTTCCTCTGCAAGCTCTGTTACTACATTTAGTTCTTGGTTCGCAACTTCCATTCGGTCTTGATCGAGAGACTCTCCATCCACATTAAATGCTTTGTAAATTCCGACTAACGCCGAATGACCAGTAACTCGTAGAGGAGATGCTACTTCTACTAATGCATTTTCTACCCCAGCTGTCAGCAATGCATTCGCGTACATTTCACGGGTTACTTGAGTGATATTCTCTGGTGTCACTACCTCTACAACCACACCATGACCTGCATCCTTATGTGTTACTTTCGCAGAGGAATACATATTGGAATTTGGATTACCACCAATAAAATTCTGTAAATCTTGTCCTGTAACAATATATTCTTCAACTTGGTCTGCGTTTGTCGCATTCAGAGACTCACGAACTTGGTTTCTTTGAGCTTCACTTAAAGCTTCCCCTAAAACTAAAACAGGTTTTCCGTGAAGCTCATCTATTACATCATCATTATCATCTTTCCCATCAGCAAAAACTATTGGGGATAGAAACGTTCCAATCAACAAGATAAATATCAAAAAACTAGATATTTTTTTCATATGAAGAATTCTCCTTTTTCATAAAGTTAGTCCTATTATATACCCTTCGTTCCAACGTGGAAAGATGTGTACGTACCTTTTTCTGAAAACAGTTATCAATTAAGGGAATCCCCCTAGTTAATACCTCACGACCTCATACCCTTTTTCCGTCAATAGCTTTGAAATTGCTGAATCACCTACAAAGTGGAGAGCACCGACAACGATGAAGTACGTATTTCCACTCTGATCTTGTAGAAGTTGGTCAATTTGATCGGTCATGGATATGTTTCTTTCCTCTAACATAACAGAATAAAACTCGCTACTTTCACGAGAGGTAGTAACATTGGCAGCATAGTTTTCCAGCGAAACTAAATCTCCGGCTCTCCAGATCTCTAGTAAACCAGCGAGATCATCTTTTTCTTCTAAAATACTATCCACTGTTTTTTCTAAGAGATAGGTTTGAACGTCTAAGGAGAAATTATTCAATGCTCTATACCTTGACAGCGTTAATTCTAAACCTAGTATTCCCATATTGTCTCGTAAGTTATCAAGAAAAAAAGATTCGATTCCAAAATCATAATCGTAGTCTAAATATGCGAAATGCATTTCTTCTAACACCATCCATAAAAACCATGGCTTGTACTCATCTATATCATCTTTCCTCCATCCATATTGGAGAAGAAGTTCTTCATATTTATCAAGTGCAGTGTCTAATTTCTCATATAGCTCATGGGGAAGAGTGTCTAGTAGAGAAGTACTTTCTGGAAAGCGAGTCACTTCCTGAAATTGTTCGAAATACTCATCAGAAAAAGGTTCAGTTACATCGATTTCAAATACGATATAGTCAGACTGTTCAAAAGCGTCTATTATCTCTTGGCGAATGGGATACAAAGCATCATTTCCTGCATGAATGGAACCGAGTAGATACACGGTGTTATTTTCTTCTGTTATTTTCCAAAGAAACCCTTGTGAATTATTAAGTGGCGTGTCAGGTTGTACATCGTTTGAACTGTCATTGCTAGAATTCCCAGGACTTCCCTCATTTTTACCACCATGTGCATTTCCTCCTTGCTCACATGCAGCAGTAAACATCAGTAACACGAACATTACGAAGGTTACAAACTTTTGCATCACAATCCCCCTTTCACTTAATATAAACTTGTCTATCTTAATTATATAAAGTATAGATGCTTATTAGAATCATAGGAAGATACTAATTTTTGTTATTATTTCGAAACACAAGAACCGCGAATAGGAAAATGCTATACTAGTAAAAGAGAATATCATCATGAGGGGATTGTTTTTTTGTGAATATCTTAGTTACAGGCGGTACGGGCTTCGTTGGATCAACTCTTGTGAAAAAAATAGTACAGAAACAGCACGTTGTGTATGTCCTTGCACGAAACCCAAAAAAGATAGAAAAGCTTCTTCACTGTTTTCAAGGTGAGCAAAAGAGACTTGTAAAAATAATAGAAGGTGACATAGCTTTAGATAATCTAGGTTTAAATACAGGGGAGCTTACAGAATTAGTAGGGAAGATTGATGTTGTGTACCATAGTGCTGCGTATTTATCCTTTGATCCATCTGATCGAGAGAATCTATTTCATGTGAATGTAGAAGGTACTAGGAACGTACTTGAAACTTCCAAATTCCTTGGAGTTAATAAGTTTATACACGTGAGTACAGCTTATACATTAGGGGAACAAAACACTGGACTCGAGCAATTATATCCTTTGGAGTCAACGAAGTTTGTAAATGCATATGAAGAAAGTAAGTGTCACGGGGAGCATCTTGTTATGTCTTACAAAGATGTATTCGATGTGACGATTATGCGACCAGGTATTATAATTGGAGATTCAGAAACTGGGGAAGCAGATACAAACTTTGGTCTATATGGAGTGCTTCGAGCAGTGGAGCTTTTAAAGAAGATAGATTCAAAAGTAAGTGAGGCTGGAGAAAGTGTATATCGATTGGTGATGGATAAATCAACAACATCTCATATCGTTCCTGTGGATTATGTTACAAAGCTCCTTGTATTAGGGCTTAGTTGTGGTAAGAAAAATACAATATATCATTTAACGAACCCACACCCACCAACGAACGAGCTTGTGTTGAATACAATAAAGGAAGTATTCGAGTTTGACTCACTTCACTTAATATCCGTTGAAGATGAACATACATTATCAAAACTAGAAGTAAAGGTTAATCATCAATTAGATGTTTTCAAAGATTATTTAAATCGAACAATTACCTTCCGCGATGAGAATACAAAGGAATTATTATCGCATGCTAATGAAGAGGAACTTCAGATGGATAAAGCAATGCTTTTGAGAATTGTAGAAGGGTATCTAAATCAGAGAGAGATGGTTATGAGTTAGACGTGGAGACAAGTTGTTTTAAGAGTTCCATATTGGTAAGGAAAATAAAGAATTAACAGTTAATGATTAACGAGACCTTTTCTTAAGTGAACTGGTCTCATTTCACATAAAAAAACAAACGAAATAGACTAGCTATTCTTCAATTCAATCTTTTCTTTTTTTTTGAAAGTATTATAAGGGAAATAATGGTATAATATGGTTAATATTATTTTGTTGGAGGGAACATGACATATAGAACCGATAGCGTACTATCATATTTGAATATTCTTCATTTACAACCTGAGAAACCTTCATTACAATTTTTGCAAAAGATTTGCCATGCTCATTTAAATACTTTTCCATTTGAGAATATTAGCAAACTATTATTTTTCAGAGATTGTACCGATAATCTTCGTATGCCTTCATTTAAATTATTTACTGAAAATTATAGCAAATATCATTTTGGAGGAACATGCTATGTTATAAACTCTAACTTAATGATTTTGTTGAAAGAGTTAGGTTTTGATTGTTATCATGTGATGCTCGGCAATCAACACATGGGGATTATAGTTAAACTGGATAAAGAACGATATTATGTAGACTGTGGCGCTACTGCTCCATTCTTTGAACCAGTCTCTTTTGAGAATGATAGTGGAAATGTATCTCAATTTGGTAAGGATGAAGTATACCTTTTGCCAATAAATCAAAAAAGGAAAAGGTATAAATATGTGCGATACATAAATGGCAAACAAAACGGTCAACCATGGCACTTTTATTCGAGAAAAGAAGCTAAAGTAGCTGATTTTCGAGAAGTGATTGAAAAAACAAATATCCCTAATGCACCTTTTATGTCTATTTTAAGGTGTCATTTATATCAAACTAGTAAACAGAGAAGTCTTTCATTAGTAAATAACAAATTCAGCATTCGCTACTCTTCTGGTGAAACAAATGTCATAACTTTATCATCAATAGAGGAGATGAGAGATGTGCTATCAGAAGAGTATAAGTTTCCGAAGCTACCAATAAAAGAAGCAATGGAAGTATTAAAGATATTAGATGTAGACATATTTCAGTAAAATGAGGAGGGAAATAATGAAAATTAAATTACTTGTTCCTTTAATTATACTTTACATACTTGTTACTATCGTACTTGTAACTACCAGAAATACAGGAGATACAATAGTAGATGTTCTAAGGAGCTTAGTAATAATGGCGGGATTCATTTGGTGCACTTTTTTTGTGATTTCTTGGGCACTAACAAGAGAAAATTGGAAGCTGTCCGCTCAAAAAGTGGTTATCCCAGCTTTCATCCTAGTTAATTTTATTGTAATCTATCAATTGGGCATACGAATGTTATTCTACTTTGATTGAATTATGGTAATTCAACTATCCTTCCCCTTCATACGAAATTGATGTTTTCTTTTTTTGTAAGTTTCCGTGATTAGGCAAATATTCAAATTATACATTTTGATAAATGACCAATTAGTCACCTAATTGGTCATTTTTATTTAAGTAAGGGTGTTATTTTCCAGCTGCTATGTAAAGACTGAGTTACTCATTTTTTGAAACTTGTTCGTTTTCATTTCGTAAATAGTTGTACTTAACTAAATAGCAATGAGGGTAACAAGAGAGGGTGGTCGAATTGGAGAGGGGGATAAAAGCATATCTTTTTTTATTGCTAAGTTTTTTGATCTTAAATGGTTGTAGCAGTGTAGATGATCAAAACTATGAATATGATCTTTTGAATGAAGAGGAGAGAATGGTTAAAAATCTTTATACTTTTGCAAAACTTTATGGATATATCCGTTATTTTCATCCAAGTGATGAAGCATATGAGTTAGACTGGGAACGGTTTCTTCTATATGGAATAGAGAAGGTAAAACATATTACCCATATCCACGATTTAAAAGAACAACTTGAAATACTTTTTAAGCCTATAGCACCTACTCTACAACTTTCTTTTTCAGATGAAAAGATTCAGAAAACAGAGCTCCCCGATAAAACCGAAGCAATGAAAATAGTTGGTTGGAAACACTATGGTGTAGGGTTACAAATACCAGGTTATTTTAGCGAAAGAGTTTTTTCAGAAGATCATGAGAAGATACTACTTTTTGAAGAAGAAATCCCTCCGCATTATGTTGTAAACCGAAAAATAAACGAAGATATTACTGTGTCTTTCCCCCTTACCCTCTATCATGATGGAAATAGAACATTGGGTAGTTCGGAGAGCCAATTAGAAGAATTTGATAAATTACAGCTGCTACTTAAAGAAATAAATATATATGATAATAGTCTATCCAATGAAAATATCAGAATCGCAGATACCGTAATTACGTGGACAATATTTCAACATTTTTATCCTGCCTTTGATATTGTTCAGGTTGATTGGGATAAGCAGCTTATAAATACATTATCTTCCACATTAACTGATGTAGATGCTACTGACTTTAGAGTAAGTTTACTAACAATGTTAGAACCACTACAAGACGGTCACATGGATGTACGTAATCCAGCACATTCAGAGAGATTTTTTCCGTTTCACCTTACTAGAATTGCTAATGATTTTGTTGTAACTGCTTCTGGTTTGGACGAGATTCAAAAGGGGGATATTCTTTTAAAAAAGAACGATCGAGATATCGCAGAAATTATCGACGAATATGAAAATATGATATCTGGATCAGTGCAATGGAAAAAATATTATTCCTTAAATGAATTATTGAGAAATCATACTTCTAAGCCAGCAGAACTAACATTTGACCGAAACGACGAACAATTTTCAGTTGCGATTTCTCCCCGCTTTACGCAAGAGTATAGGGGAGATGAATATAATAGATCTCGAAATTTTTATTATGTTGATGAAGATATTTTTTATGTAAATCTAACTGGAGCGGTGTATGTTGATCAGGCAAAGCACTATTTAGAAGAAATGCGTGAAGCTAGAGGGATCATTTTTGATATGAGAGGCTATCCATATGATTTTAACATTCGTTATCTTTTGGAATATATCATTGATCAACCTGTTGTCTCCCATCAATTCAATGTTTTACAGACTATATATCCAGACCAAGAACAGATTAGATTTGATAAGATTGAACCGTGGGAACTCACTCCAAAAGAGCCGAAAATTACTGGAGAAATTGTCTTCTTAATCGATTCATCAGCAAAGAGTAGACCTGAAACCATTCTAAATATTGTGGATTATTACGAATTAGGAACATTGATTGGTCAACCAACAGCGGGAGCAACTGGAACCATTCAATTAATGAAATTGATTAGTGGATTTGAAGTGATGTGGACTGGAATGCAAGTATTGGTCCAAGACGGCTCCAAACTAAATATTATTGGTATTGAGCCAGATGTTTTTGTTGAACGTAAAATGGAATCTGTACGAGATGGAATAGATGATTATTTAGAAACCGCTATTGAGTATTTAAGAAGGAATAATTGAAGAGATAGTTAAAAGTTAGAGTAATTTTACTAAAGATAAAAAAATTTTACGCTATTTTTATGTTACTGGTGTTTTGGATGACATGAGTATTTTTTCTGGAGGAAGTATGCAAGAATATAAAGTAATGAAAATAGATAATTTACTAGATTTTGATTTGGATTGTATAGTCAAGCAAAGCAAAGAAGAGGGTTTTCGTTTTGTAGAAAGATTACTAGATGATTATAAAAGTGGCACTAACACATTTAACCATTTGGGAGAGGCTTTATTTGCTATTTTGAACGATAAAGGAAAAATTATTGCAATTGGTGGAGTTAATCTAGATCCATACTCAAACGAGACGTATGTAAGGAAGAGTAAAAAGGTTTTATGTTTGTAAAGAGTATCGGAGGGAAGGATTAGGAAGTCTCTTGTTGAAAAAAATAATTCAAAATGCAAAAAAGCAATTTAAAGTGCTTGTACTTCATACAGATACGGAACAAGGTGCTCGATTTTATTCTACATTTGGATTTCTAAAGTCTAGTCATTATCCTAATTCAACTCATTATTTGGAGTTAAAATAGGTAGGAACTTACTAAGTGGAAGAAGTAATAATATCGGAACAAATTGTAAATTAGAGGTGAGAATGGTGGCCATAACAGGACTTAATCATTTTTTATTTTCGGTTTCTGATTTAGAAACATCTATCCAGTTTTACACGGATGTATTTGATGCAAAATTGTTAGTGAAAGGTAGAAACACTGCATATTTTGATTTACATGGTATGTGGCTTGCTCTTAATGTAGAGAAAAATATACCCCGTAATGAAATAAATGAATCCTATACACATATCGCTTTTTCAGTGGAAGGAGCTGAAATCGACAACTTGTACTGTAAACTAGAGGATCAGAATGTGAACATACTATCGGGTCGTCCAAGAGATGAAAAAGACAAACGGTCTATCTATTTTACTGATCCGGATGGTCATAAGTTTGAATTTCATACAGGTACTCTAAAAGATAGATTAGATTACTATAAAAAAGAAAAACCCCATATGGAGTTTTTTGATGAATGAATATAAAATTCAATTGAACGTTTTAGTCATTATAAAATCGATTTGTTCTTCGTCCCCCATATAAAAAGAGTGGGAATCTATTTGGACAAACCCCATTTTTTTATAAAAAGAAATGGCATTTTCATTTTTTTCCCATACACCTAGCCAAATATTCTTTTTATTATAATCCATTGCAAGTTCCATCGCTTTATGTAACAGATGTTTCCCAAGACCATGTTTTTGAAAGTCGTTCTTTACATAAACTCTCTCAATTTCTAGTGATTCATGACCCATTTCTTCCGACTGAGCATCATTAATATTGACCTTTAAATATCCAGCTACGTTGTCATTTAAATAGACGAAAAAGAAGTGTGAAGAAGGATTGGATAATTCTTTTTCTAATTGTTTTAAGTCAAATGCCCTTTCCAAATAGATTTTCATATTTTCAGGTGAATTTTGATCTTTAAAGGTATCATTGAATGTTTCAATACTCATTTCTTGAAGTAATTGTAAATCTTCCATGTTGCATTTTTTTATATGTACAGTCATGATAATCACTCCTTACTATCTTCAATAATTTCTCTTGTTTCCTTTTTTCACACTTTCCCAGTCTTTCTCTACATTTTTTCTTACTCTATGAAGGAGTTTGAAAATACTCTCTGCTTCTTCTTCGGTAAAACCTTCTAACGCAACCGAATTAGAGTAATTATTTTCTTTCATGATAAAGGGATAAACTTGATTTCCCTTCTCTGTTGAATAAAGTTTTTTTATTTTTTTGTTGTATTCATCTTCTTTCTTTTCGATAAAGCCATTTAATTCAAGTTTTTTTATTGCACGTGCTGCGGATGTTCGGTCCACTTTTATCATCTCAGCTAGCTTTTCTTGGATGATTCCTGGGTTTTCGTATATTCGCACAAGGTACAAATACTGCCCTTTTGTAAGGTCATATTCTTTAAATTCTATATTACTTATCGAATCTAGTGCTCTGGCTATCAGTCCGATTTCACGAAGTATTTGTTTCATATTACCTCCTAGAATTTTTTTGTTGTAAGTGCAACAATCTACTCTTCTTTAATTTACCTTATAATTGTTGCGTTTGCAACAAAAAAGAGAGGGGAAATGAATTTAATGTACTAGGAAAGTAAACAACTTCTTGTACTTAACCGATGAGTTATCCAATGTCACTTAATTAATTGCCATCCAATGTATCTATTTCTGTAAAATAACTAGAATGAAACAAGTTGAGGATATCATACATTCAAGAGGGAACCGAAATAAAAAGTTGGAGGGGCTTGAATGAATGGACAGATGGGGCAAGGACCTAAAGAAGTTGTTGTAGTTGAGCCTTATGTTTATGGAGCATTTTACAGTCTGATACGTAAGAGAGTTGTTATTGATACTACCCGTGGTCCAGTAAATGGAATTGTTGTGGATGCAAAACCAGATCATGTTGTTGTTCAAGAGGGAAACTCTACGTTTTTTGTTCGAATATGTGAAATTGTTTGGTTTATGCCGGAGAATTCCTAGAGGTACTTGCATGCTAATTGTTTGTCCAAAGAGATTGCTTATATTAGAGGTTGTTCCAGAAAGATGTAGTAATTTGGAACAACCTCCATTTTCTTTTAACCTTCTTTAATGATTCCCGTTTCTACATACGTGACTTCACCAGTATGAGCACTTATCTTTTCGATGGTTCCATGTTTTCCAGGGAAGTTCATGGTATAAGTTAAGTCATAAATAGACGTATCATCAAAGTTTTTAACGGAACGGATAAGCATCATTTTCATCTCATCGAAGTATCTTTTTTCTGCTTCTTCTAAAGAAATAGTTGGAACGATACGTAAGGATTTTAATTGGGACTCATTCACCTTTGTTGTAGAGCATTCACGAATCAGTCCAGTATACATCCCTACATGAACGATTGCATCAAAACCTTCTATTTTCATTCCCTTATGTTGACGGATGAAGGTAAATAGTTGAGTGGGTTCGGGTGGATGATAAGGATAATCATAATCATCATCTTCTTGAGTGTCTACCTCCTCTAATTCTTCGTCCGCTTCGTACAGTGCAGCGTCATTCTGTTGTGGTTGCTCTAACCAATACTTTTCGTGTATATTTCCAACCATTAATTCAAGAAACTTTGTAGCACGAACCTGTAACTCCTCGTGTACTAATGTGGATTCTGTTTTTTCCCAATTAACATCCGAAGCAATAAATTGACCAGTTGCATCTTCAAAGAACGAAACTTTATGATGAATTTCTTCTTCTGGATCAACATTATCAAGTGTTTCTTTCTCTACCCATAGCTTTGATTCTCCATCATCCTTAAACATAACAAATTCTTCTGTTATTCCGAGCATCTTTTCTAAGCTTTCCTCACACACTGTTTTTTCTAGTGAGTGAACGGGAAGTTCTTCTACATCCATAAATTCTAGAACGTTATCTATTGTTCCATCTACCTTAACCCCTGTTATAGCTGGATTTACACGATAGACAAGCTCCACAGTTTTATTTTCTTCAGCTAATATTGCTAACTCTATAATAGATTCGTTACGTAAAATTTCCTTTGCTTCTTCTTTTGATATTTGAAGATCCGGATACTCAAGTGTATACTCTTTTTTTCCAAGCTGAGCGGAAGTAATATCACCATTTTGATTCATATATAGCGTGCAACCTGTATGGGGGATAGGGATGCCTAGCTTTCCGTCTATCTCCTCATAAATAATGATATAATTGCCATTGATCCACTCTGAAAACATTCCGAATTCTACTTCACTAGTAACAAAGTCATTCACAAACTGCTCTGCCTTATGTAAAAATAGAGCAATTTTATCTTCAGGTAGAGGGGGAGTAGTATCTGGTACAGCCTCATCCTCATTATAGAGTTCTATATCGAAGCCTTGGAGAGAGCCATCTTCCTGAAAATGTACTTCTCCATACCATTCCTCTGTATGAGCATCCACGATCGATGTATCATATTCTCCTGCTATAATTTTAATTTCTGGTTGGCCTTTTATATATTTTCGTAGTTTATTTGCTATATTTTCCATAGGTTAATCTCCTTTTAGATTTACTAGTTTAATATGTTAATCGAATCGTGTAATAAATGGATACTAACTCCAATAGATGAAGGTCATCTGACTTCAAATCAATTCCAACCTTTCTAGATAAAAGGTGGTAGGGCTTTATTATTGCAATGACTTCATTTCGCTCTTTATGTATAACCTCGTAAGTGGATCCTACACCTGTTCTTTGAAAAATAAATTCATCTTCTTTTTTTTCATAAGTCATGCTTACATGGGTTGAAATCTTCGTATTGTCTCGTAATAAAAAGTTTTCGTCATGATGGTTCAAAGAAATGTTCCACTTCATTTTATATAGATTATCACGAAAGGATTGTTCCGTCACTTTGATAAATGTTTCTTCCTTTTCGGTAAGTCCTATGATGTTTATTTTTTCAAAACCTGCTCTGCTCATGAAGAGATTTAAAAAGTGAATAAAAAAACGAAAACGTCCTTGTATAGGTAACTTTTTTACGCTACCAACACATGTATGACCATCGTATATGTAAAAAGGTTTCTTTGAGTACTTTAAAAGAGGTACCGTTATATGTAATGTTTGCTCCATATCATCACTCCCATTGGTTATATACGAGACAATGATAAAAAGGTTCCTTCTTATGTGAAAAGTGAATACATTTTTGAATTGTTGTATAGTAAAAAGATAAGGAGCGATAAAAAATGATAGACTTAAATTTTGAGAAATACTCGGAAATAACGTTAACGAATTTATATATAAAAGAAGCATTCCCTGTTCAGCATTGGGTGCACTGTATCGTAGGTTTTTCATCGGAAGAGATGCCAGAGGATATTGTGGATCCTGAAATCCTCGTCATTTTAAATGAGGACAAAGAGGCTTTGCAAATTATTTTGTATGAAGAAGGCTGTGACTCTCCGAATTATCAGTTAACTGATAGTGAAAAAACACAAGTGAAACAGTGGATTTCAGAAGCAAACGATATAATGTAACAAAAACGGTTCTTGCAATAATCTTGCAAGAACCGTTTCTTTTACTTAGACAGTGTCCACTCTATTTTTTCCACCAACAATTTCAACACGTTTTCATCTAGATTTGCTTCCTTTGTATGTGCGGGAGTAAAGCAGCATACCTTTCCTTTTCCAAAAGGATGCTTCCAAGCGGCGAGGGAATCTCCGTCTACGCCAGTGCTCCATAGGTCTACTTCTGTATTTTCCGAGTCACAAACAACAAAATATTGTTCATCTACTAGTGGAAAAGTATTTTCTCCCGTTTTTTCATCTTCTTTCAGCATATATGTTACATCCTGTAATCCAGGGGGATGGAAATCAAAATAGCCACGAAGCATTTGAATGTAATTGCTATTGTTATCATAACTAGCCATTCCTGAATGCCAAGCAAGGACGCTGCCACCTTCTTCTACGAATCGAACAACCTTCTTATCCAGATCATCACGTAACCAAGTGATTACTTTTTCATCTTTGGGATTCAATGTACCCATTTTCCCAATTATAAATAAATCTGGTTTTGCATCAAGTACAGAGGAAACTTCCTCGTGTGTAATATACTGAAGATCAATATCCATTGTTTTTGCAAGTCTAGATACAGCAGCTTCTAAGCCAGGTGTCATATTTTCAGCAGGGTGCCAGTAGTCTCCTAGTAATGCCACGATTTTCATCATTATCTCTCCTTACCAATTAAGTTTATTTCCTTGATAATCAATGTACATATGCTCCTCAACGGAGGGAGAAGCTAGTATTTGCTTAACGATTCCCATTGCCGATTCCATCGCATCAATGGTTGCTTCGTGATTAAATGTTCCTAACATGTAGGATTTCACATAGCCGGGGTGGATGGATAGAACCTTGATCCCATATTCTTGCAAGTGATTTTGTAGGATTTTCCCTTGCATATTGAGTGCAGCCTTTGACATGCAATAGCCATATTCTTGTTTTCGATAAGCGTCGGAGATACTTCCTGCTTCTGAAGATATATTCACAAGCATTTTCCCGTCACCTTTCAGCAACAAAGGGGCGAGAGAGTGAGAGATTCGTAATGGACCTAATACATTCGTATCATAGATTTTTTTCATGTCATCGAAATGAAGTTCACCGAAGATATCTTCGGAACGATCTTGAAATAAGGCGGCATTATTTATAAGGATGTCCAATTGCCCATCCTTATCTTTAACGAAATTAGAAGCAGCATCAACAGATTCTTGATTTGTCACATCTAAGGAAACGATGTCAAGCTCTTCACGATAATGACTTTTCAGCTCAGACAGTTCCTGCCAATCAGGCATAAATTGCCCCGCAAAGACGTGATAGTCCTCTTGAAGAAAAACCTTCACAAAGGCTAGTCCTAAACCTCTGTCCGCACCTGTAATAAATACACTCTTCTTCATTTTCATCCACACCTTCTCCTAGTATGAAAACAGTTACATAGTATGTAATTCGATACTCAGTGTAAATCTCCTTGTAGTTTTAACTTACTTTTATGTTAGAAAGCATTACATAATTTCCATGAGAGACGAAAAAGAGAAATAATGAAATACAAAAAAATAGAAAGGAAAATATGGAAATATAGTAACCGTTTCCATTGTTGCTATAGCTGTTCTTGTCGTAGTCAGAATAAATAAAATAATTTAAATTATTTAAAAATAGTGTGTAAGATAACATGACACGATAATACATCGTGGCTTTTTTATCCTATATGATTAAATTTATCTTATAAAAAAAACATGTTAGTTATTATTACATACGTCATTAATGATGAAACAATTGGAGGCTAGTTGCATGTATAAAGACACAATTGAAACTCTAAATAACATGGCAGTAACGAAAAAAAACTTATTAAATGATAGTTTAGCAAGATTTCTTGTATCTGCTAGTTTGGCAGGTGCCTACATTGGACTAGCGGTTGTACTAAGTTTTTCTCTAGGTGGTCTATTCTCTGAAATGTCTGGTCCGTTAGCGTCCTTATTAGTTGGTCTATCATTTGGAATAGCTCTAGTATTAATCATTTTTGCTGGAGCTGAGCTGTTTACTGGAAATAATATGATTTTTACTATTAGTTCCTTGTCTGGTGCGACCACTTGGGCAGAAACAACCAAGAATTGGTTCTGGTGCTATATTGGTAATTTGCTAGGTGCATCGCTTTTTTGTATCTTGATTTTGTTTTCAGGTATCTTCTCAAATATCTCCAATGATCATTTTCTTATGTCAGTAGCCGCAAACAAGATGAGTTTGAGCACAAGTGAGTTATTTTTTCGAGGAATATTATGCAATTGGCTTGTTTGTTTGGCTATATGGTGTACACTTCGCACAAAAAATGATGCTGCAAAAATCATGATAATTCTATGGATTTTACTCACATTTATTGTCTCTGGATATGAGCATAGCATTGCAAACATGGCTATTTTAGGATTAGCACTAATCCATCCTAGTCCAGACACAGTTACATTTGCTGGTTATCTCAGCAATCTAATTCCTGTAACGTTAGGAAATATGGTAGGTGGAACAATTTTTGTTGGCTGTCTGTATTGGATAATTAGTCCGCAACGAAAAGAAAAGGAAAGCGTAGCTATGAAAAGTTCCTTATCTGTTAGAAAATCTGTTGCTTCATTGAAATAGATTATTGAAAAAAAGGGAGAGTGATTACATTGACAAAAAAACTTGTATTAATTGGAAATGGAATGGCTGGAATTCGAACCATTGAAGAAATTTTGAAAGTCGATCCAAACCAATTTTCTGTAACAGTATTTGGTGAAGAACCACATCCTAACTACAATCGAATCATGTTATCTTCTGTTCTACAAGGTGATTCCACAGTGGATGATATCGTATTAAATGAATACAGTTGGTACGAAGAAAACAATATCGAGCTTTTAGTGGGAGACCCTGTGTTGAAGGTTGATACAGAAAAACAAGTGGTAGTTAGTAAAAATGGTGTTGAGCGTGAGTATGATAAATTAATTTTTGCAACAGGTTCAAATGCCTTCATGCTTCCGTTACCTGGTGCGGACTTAGAAGGAGTTATTGCTTTTCGTAATATTAAAGACTGTGAGACGATGATCGAAACGTCCAACCAATATAAAAGAGCAGTTGTTATTGGCGGGGGGTTATTAGGACTAGAGGCAGCGAGAGGACTACTTAACTTAAATATGCACGTAGATGTTATTCATATAGCAGATTATCTCATGGAGCGACAACTAGATGAACTGGGAGGGAAATTACTGCAGGAAGAACTAGAGGCTCAAGGAATGACGTTCCATTTACGAAAAAATACGAAAAGAATTGTTGGTAAAAAACGTGTTCAAGGTATTGAATTTACCGATGGAACTAGCTTGAAAACAGATCTTGTTGTGATGGCTGTTGGTATCAAACCAAATGTATCGTTAGCTCAGGAAGCTGGTCTGATAACAGAAAGAGCCATTGTTGTGGATGATTATATGCAAACAAGTGCTCCCAATGTATATGCCGTTGGTGAATGTGCACAACATAGAGGAATTGCATACGGACTTGTTGCCCCTTTATATGAGCAAGGCAAGGTGTTAGCAGCCCACATCTGTTCAGAAGATGGCACATTGGAGAATGGATATGAAGGGTCCCTTGTATATACGAAGCTAAAGGTATCTGGAGTGGATGTATTTTCTGCAGGTGAATTCCAAGATAGCGAAGGAACAAAAGCAATCCGCATTCACGATGAATTTGAAAATACGTATAAGAAAGTTGTTATGAAAGATAGCAAGGTTATTGGTGCCTTATTATTTGGTGATACATCTGACTCCACGCGTTTACTTGGCATGATGCGAAATGGTGATGATATCTCTGGTATGAGTAAAGCAGCACTTCTTCCATCGGAAAGTGGAGAGCCACAGGTTAGTCCTGTAGTCGCCATGGCAGATAGTGATAATATTTGTGACTGTAATGGGATAACGAAAGGCCAAATTTGCTCTGCTATAACGGAAAATGGATTTACAACAGTGGAACAAGTGAAGCAGTGTACGACTGCTGGACGTTCTTGTGGTGGTTGTAAGCCACTTATCGCAGACCTAATCACAGCAACAGCAGGAGTAGAAGTAGGAAATGCACCAGAACCGATGTGTGGTTGTACAGAGTATACACATGAAGAGGTTGTTGCAGAGATTCGCAATCTAGGGCTTTCACATCCACGAGAAGTAATGAATGTGTTGGGATGGGAGTCAGATGAAGGATGCTCGAAATGTCGACCTGCAATTAACTATTATTTGAAAATGGTGGACCCAATTAAGAATACAGATGATCCAACTTCTCGCTTTATTAATGAGCGTGCTCATGCAAATATTAATCATAATGGTACGTTTACCGTTGTTCCAAGAATGTACGGTGGAGTTACGAATTCTGATCAATTACGTAAAATTGCCGATGTAGCTGATAAGTATAGTGTTCCTCTCTTAAAAGTAACAGGAGGACAAAGAATTGACTTGTTTGGAGTTGAAAAAGAACACTTGCCTAGTGTGTGGGAAGACCTTGGAATGAGATCTGGTTCAGCTTATGCGAAAGCATTACGTACCGTAAAAACTTGTGTTGGAGAGCAGTTCTGTCGATTTGGGACACAAGACTCCATTGGTCTTGGGATTGAACTGGAGAAAAAGTTTGAATACATTAATACACCACATAAAGTGAAAATGGCTGTATCAGCTTGTCCGAGAAACTGTGCGGAATCTGGCATCAAAGACTTTGGTGTTGTCGGTGTAGACGGTGGCTGGGAGTTGTATGTTGGAGGAAACGGAGGGGTAGACCTTCGTGGCGGAGATCTTTTCTGTAAGGTGAAAACGAAAGAGGAGATCATCGATACGATAAGTGCATTTATGCAATATTATCGAGAAAATGCACGATACTTAGAACGTACTTCTCACTTCTTAGAGCGTGTAGGACTAGATCATATGAAAAAAGTAGTGCTTGAAGATGAAGCTGGTCGTCGTGAACTTATTGAACGTATGGAACTAGCACTTTCGACAGGGAAAGATCCTTGGAAGGAAATTGTGGAAAACAAGGAGCTTCAACAAGAATTTAAGAAGAAAAAAGTAGAGGTACTGTCTTAAGGGGGAGAGGCATTATGAGTAAAGTGGAAACAAAAAAGCGAGTAAAGGTTTTGAACGTATCTGATTTAGCTGTAGGAATCGGACAGCGGATAAGCGTTGATGGGGAAGAAATCGCCCTATTTAAGCAAAAAGATGGTTCGGTGAAAGCAATCCAAAATAGCTGTCCACATAAGGGTGGTCCATTATCAGAAGGAATCGTTAGTGGAGAACATGTCTTTTGCCCCCTTCATGACTGGAAGATTAATATGAAGGATGGTAAAGTACAAGCACCAGACGTGGGCTGTGTGAAAACATATGAAGTAGCAATTCAAGAGAATTTCGTTTATATTGAGGTACCAATAATAGAATAGGATTTTGGTGAAAGAGAGTGTTCCGCGTGGGTGGAGCACTCTTCTTTTTAAAGGCTATTATTTAAGATTCTTGGTATTCAATCTGATTCAGGACTGTCACCTTGTGTTAAATAACCCGTCCGAATAAAACTCTTCCTCATCTAAGACGTCCAAGTGGCATCCAGACGTCTTTTTGACTGTCCTTTAACTTAACCTTATTTTTATGGAATAGTAGAAACAATTTGGTGGAAAAGAAGTCTCCTATTTTTGCTACAATAGTTTTATGTAGTAAAAGACGAAGCTGTTATGGAAGGAATAGAAAAGGAGCAGTGAACAAATGGAAAAGGAAGACTATCAGTTTCAAAGTGTCATTAAATCGGAGGAAGAGCTTCGTTCTCTTTTGGGTTATCCAAGTGAGGTAGTAAAAAATAAAGTCATTACATATCTGGATCGAAACTGCAAAGAGTTTATCTCTAAGTCACCATTTTTGGTGCTTTCTACAACGGATACGACGGGGTGTGACGTTTCTCCAAGAGGGGATCAAGCAGGTTTTGTAAAGGTGTTAAGTGAGAATAGATTACTTGTTCCTGAAAGACCTGGAAATAAAAGAATGGATTCATTAAGAAACATACTTTCCAATCCAAGTGTAGGACTGCTATTTCTTATACCTGGTTTAGGTGAGACCTTAAGAGTAAATGGAAAAGCGACAATCGTAAGAGACGAAGATCTACTTGAAATGATGTCTGTGAATGGGAAAAAACCACTTCTTGGTATTGTGGTAGAGGTAGAAGAATGTTTTATTCACTGTGCAAAGGCCTTTCTTCGATCAAACCTTTGGGAGCCAAGTTCGTGGCTGGAAACATCCATGTTGCCTTCACCTTCCCATATGTTGTTTGAACATATCAGTCTACCTAATACTAGCCCCTCTTCTATTAAAGAAGGACTGGAAGAAAGCTATACAAAGAGGCTTTATTAAACTGGAAATTATAGTAGAGTAGGATTGCGCAGTTGATCTCTAGGGTATTTTATATTCGTGAAACATTGTATTGGCTATTTCGTATACCTATATATAGTTGTTTGCAAGGATGGTGGTTCGTGTTGTTTGAAATAATTGCTGCAATCGTTATTATGTTACCGTTATACGCTGCATTAATATGGACGTATCTTTTTCCAGAAGAAAGTATGTTGTTTGGGAATAGATGGATGTATCGAGATAGGCCTGAGTTTTCAGAAAGAGCCATTCGCTTTACGAAATTTGGCGCTAGCACCGGACTCATTTTTCTCCCTATAGCTCTCATCTCGATTATATTTGATAGTAACTTTATTATCCTTTTGATGTTTTTAGGATTTTATGTTTATTTGTGTTTCGGTTTATATAGATTGTTCACAAAATAATAATGGAACAACGTGGGTTGCCAATGGAATGAAGCTGTATATAAAATATCTAAGGGTGTACCGAAAATGGCACACCCTTTTCGGTATAGTATAAAATGACATAACCAATTCTTCACTATATTTCATTTCCACTTATATTGATATAATAGTAAAAGCGAAAAAAATAGATCGAACGTTTATAGATTGATAGGGAAAAGGGGAGAGAACCAATGAAATTTTTTCATACTGCGGATTGGCACTTAGGAAAGCTTGTTCAAAGTGTGTATATGACAGAAGATCAACGTTATGTACTGCAAGAATTTATCAAGGCGGTAGAAGAGGAAAAGCCTGATGCGGTTATAATTGCAGGAGACTTGTATGATCGAGGAGTACCTCCTACGGAAGCGGTTCAGTTACTAGATGAAGTGTTAGAAAAAATTGTGCTGCAGCTGAAAACTCCAGTTTTAGCGATAGCAGGAAATCATGATAGTCCTAGTCGACTTGATTTTGCTAATAAAATAATGAAAGCGAATGGCTGCCATATTGTTGGACAACTATCAAAGGAAATGGAGCCGATAGTTCTGAAAGATGAGCATGGGGAGGTTCATTTTCACCTTGTTCCATATGCAGATCCAAGTATGGTTCGTCATACGTTTGGTGTTGAGGACATACGTAATCATAATGATGCTATGAAAACAATTACAGATGAGATAGCAAGAAACATGAATGGAGATGCTCGTCATGTTTTTGTAGGACATGCCTTTGTTACACCTAAGGGAGAAGAAAAGGAAAATACGAGTGAATCAGAACGACCTCTTGCTATCGGTGGTGCGGAGCATGTAGATGCGAGGCATTTTTCGAAGTTTCACTATACGGCTCTCGGTCATTTACACCAGGCACACTTTGTAGGAAATGAAACGATTCAATATGCAGGTTCCCCTCTTAAGTACTCTATTTCGGAGGAAAAACATAAGAAGGGTTTTTATATTGTGGAAATAGATGAGAACGGAAAGGTAGAGTTGGAGAAGCGATTACTAACTCCAAGACGAGATATTTGTAGAGTAGAATCAACGATGGAAGAGTTACTAAAGCATCCGAAAAATGATGATTATGTTTTCGTGCGTCTGTTAGATGAAACACCAATTCTCTCTCCAATGGAGAAGGTGCGCTCTGTTTATCCAAATGCCATGCACGTGGAACGAAATATCTTTATTCGCAATGGAGTAGATGGTCAAGAAGAGGAAAGAACGGAACGACATACAATGGATGATTTATCTTTATTTCGAGCCTTTTATCAGGAAGTAAAAGGAACAGAAGTGTCGGAGGAAACAGAAGAAATTTTTAAGGAAGTTCTTCAAGACATTATGATTGAGGAAAACGAACATTCGAAGCTAGCTGCACAAGAAATTGCTGCAACGAAAAATGAGCGAGAGGAGTGAACATGATCGATGAGACCTATTAAAATTACTATCACAGCATTTGGACCATACAAGCATAAGGAAGTTATTTCTTTTAGGGAGCTGAAGGACAATACATTATTCGTTGTTTCAGGTAATACCGGTGCGGGAAAAACGACGATTTTTGATGCGATCTGTTTTGCCCTTTATGGTTCGGCCAGTGGGGAAGATCGTAGTGATACAAAGCTAATGAGGAGTGACTTTGCGGATGATGATGTGCACACTTCTGTTGAGCTTGAATTTGAATTGCGTGGGAAGCAGTATCGAATATTAAGACAGTTGTCTCATGTGAAGAAAGGAAACAAAGGGGCAACTGGGGAGAAATATGAGTTTTATGAAAAAGTAGAGGACCAGGAAGTACCTTGTGTGGACCGACAAATTGTTTCGGAGATTAATAAAAGAGTAGAAGAGCTCGTTGGCTTAACAAAGGATCAGTTTAGCCAGATAGTGATGCTGCCACAAGGAGAGTTTCGTAAGCTATTAACATCTCAAACAGAAAACAAGGAAGCGATTCTTCGAAAAATTTTCCGTACAGAGCCATATAAATGGATCAATGAACGCCTCAAAGATAGGAAGAGTACGAAGGATAAGGAGCACGCAAAGTTAGAGGAGAAGCGGGATAGATATTTTGAAGATATCGAGACAATGCTCCCACATAGAGAAGGGTCTAGTCTCTTTGAGGTTTTATCTCAGGATCATAAAAATACGAATCAAATTATCGCAGGGTTAGAAGAAGAAACCGTTTTTTATGAAAAAGAAATAGTGAGTAAGCAAAAGGAAACGGAAGAAGCTACTGCTGCTTTTAATAAAAAATTAGAAACGTACCATAAAGCGGAAGCGTTAAATGAACAGTTTACAAAGTTAGAGGAGAAAGAACAAAAATTTCACGAGTTGACAGAGCTGGCGCCTAGTTTTCACCAAAAAGAAAAGCAGTTAGAACTTGCGGAACGGGCGACGAAGGTGGAAGTGTATGAAGCGCAGGTAAATGAGTGGCGTGTGGATGAAAGGGAGAAGAAGCAGCGGTTGGGTGTTGCGGAATCGTTGTTAAAGCGAGCTGTTGGGAATGTGGAAAAGGCTCAGAGTGCGTATGAGATGGAAGAGAAGAGGAAGAGTGATCGGGAAGAGGCTGGGAAGGCTTTGGATCGGTTCCATGATATTTTGCCGACTGTGAAGGATATGGATCGGAAGAAAGAGGAGCTTGTTTCGATTCACAAGGGTGTGCAGCAGTTGGAGCAGGGTCTTGTGCAGTTGTCGGAGAAGATGAAGCAGGATAAGGGTGCGATGGACAAGCTTAGAGTGCGGATCGTTGAGTGTGAGGAAGCGGTGGATGAGCATACGGTTAAGTTTCATCGACTTGCGGAGATGCGGGTGCAGGTAAAGTTTGTTCAGGATTATTTGGCTGTGGATAAAAAGCAAGGTGAGTTGGAAGCGGAGTTTACGAAGCAGAAACAATTGTATGAAGAGGCGCAGGAAAGTTATGCTGTTCTGGAAGAGGCATGGGTGAAGGGGCAGGCAAGTATTTTAGCAGCTCATTTACACGATGGAAAGCCTTGTCCTGTTTGTGGAAGCGGGGAGCATCCAAACAAGGCGAGTAATGCGGATGCGGTTCCTTCGAAAGAGCAATATGAGGCGGCAAAAAAAGAGTTTGATGTGGTGAACGGGGTTTATCGTGATGCGGCAGCAAAACTGAAATCTAACAAGGAGCAGTTAGAGGAGAAGCTGAAGGACATTCAAGAGATTGGAATTCCACCGTACAATGCACAGGGAGAGTATGATCAGATGGTTTCTGAGGGCAAGGTTCTTAATAAAGAGGTTGCTGAGTTGGAGAAAAAGAAGTCGGAGCTTCCATTGTTGCGAAAAGAGATGCAGCAGTACGAGGGTGCGTTAAAACAGCTAGAGGGTGAAAAAGAGGAGACGGAGAAAGTTTTTGCGGAGCAGAAGACGGCTTTTGAAACGAAGAAGGCTGTTTATGAGGAGCAGGTTAATCGTATTCCAGAGGATATTCGAAACCTTGCCGTTTTGGAAAATAAGATTCAGGAAACAGAAGTGTTGAAACTGCGTTTGGAAAAAGCGTGGGATTTGGCGCAACAGGAGTTAACAGCTGCGAAAGAAGAAGAGACGAAACAGAATTCGAATGTTGTGAATGCTAAGGGGCAACTTGAGGAGAGTATCGGGAAAAAGGCTCGTTCGGAACAGCAATTTATTGATGCGTTGGTTGGAGCTGGCTTCTCCTCTGAGGAATTGTATCGTCAAGCGAAAATGTCGGAGATGGCTCGAGGTCAATTAAAACAGGACATCGAGGAATTCAAGAAGACGTTTGAAACGGTGAAGCAGCAGATTGTGGAGCTGAAGGAGTCTTTAAAGGATAAGGAGAAGGTTGATTTAGAGGCTTTGTCTGTGGGGTTACGGGAGCTACAATCGGCAAGTGAAGCTGCGGGAGAAATGCTGCGTCAATGTAGGCAATATCATGGGCTTACAAAGGATTTGAAGGCGAGCATTATGGAAGCGGAAGGTCGAGTTGCGGAAGTGGAGAGACAGCTCAATGTGATTGCTGATTTGTATGATATGGTTCGTGGGCAAAACGGAAGTAAAATTTCCTTTGAACGATATTTGCAGATTGAATTTTTGGAGCATATTATCGTTGCAGCCAATGATCGGTTGTATCGATTGTCGAATGGACAATTTCATTTGAGACGAAGTGAACGACAGGAAAGTCACGGGAAGCAGAGTGGGCTTGGTCTTGATGTGTTTGATGCGTACACTGGACAAACTCGTGATGTGAAAACGTTGTCTGGTGGGGAAAAATTTAATGCTTCTTTGTGCTTGGCGCTTGGTATGGCGGATGTGATTCAAAGTTACCAAGGTGGAGTGTCTATTGATACGATGTTCATCGATGAAGGGTTTGGTTCGTTGGATGAGGAGTCGTTAAATAAGGCAATTGATACGTTGATTGATTTACAGAAATCAGGACGAATGATTGGGGTCATCTCTCATGTGCAAGAGCTAAAGAATGCTCTTCCCGCGATACTTGAGGTGAAGAAGACGAAGGAAGGGTTTAGTGAGACTAGGTTTGTTATTAAGTAGATGGAGTGGTTGGGAAAGTGATTGATTGATGGAAGGGCACAGAATTTTCTGTGCTCTTGTTTTGGTTGATTGGTATGTGATTTGGAGAGATGGGAGGAGGAAATGTCGCGGAAGCCAGTCATTCGCGACATTTGGAGCGCACATCGAGGTTGAAATGTCGCGGAAACCCGTCACTCGCGACATTTGGAACGCACACCGAGGCTGAAATGTCGAGGAAGCCCGTCACTCGCGACATTTGGAACGCACATCGAGGATGAAATGTCGCGGAAATCCGTCACTCGCGACATTTTGAACAGACACCGAGGCTGAAATGTCGCGGAACCTCGTCACTCGCGACATATGGAGCGCACATCGAGGCTGAAATGTCGCGGAACCTCGTCACTCGCGACATTTTGAACAGACATCGAGGCTGAAATGTCGCGGAAGCCAGTCACTCGCGACATTTGGAGCGCACATCGAGGTTGAAATGTCGCGGAAACCCGTCACTCGCGACATTTGGAGCGCACATCGAGGTTGAAATGTCGCGGAAGCCCGTCTCTCGCGACATTTTGAACAGACACCGAGGCTGAAGTGTCGCGGAAGCCCGTCACTCGCGACATTTGGAGCGCACATCGAGGCTGAAATGTCGCGGAAGCTCGTCACTCGCGACATTTGGAACGCACACCGAGGCTGAAATGTCGCGGAAACCCGTCTCACGCGACATTTGGAACGCACACCGAGGCTGAAATGTCGCGGAAACCCGTCTCACGCGACATTTGGAACGCTCACCGAGGTTGAAATGTCGAGGAAACCCGTCACTCGCGACATTTTGAACAGACATCGAGGTTGAAATGTCGCGGAACCTCGTCACTCGCGACATTTGGAACGCACATTGCGGATAAAATGTCAGGAACCTTCGTAATAAGACTTAATCACTAAAAAACAAAAACAGGTTACCCCAATAATTCACTAAAGGGTAACCTGTTTTCAGTAAACAGTAACTCTACTCGATTTTTCAAAAAGGAAAAAACATCGGTAGCAATATAATAGCTACGATTGCAATTAGTAATTGCAATGGTACACCTACTTTTACAAAGTCAAGGAAGGAGTATTTACCGGCTGCCATTACCATCGCATTTGGTGGTGTGGCAACTGGGGTTGCGAACGCCATGCTCGATGAGAATGCTACGGCCATCACCATTGGAATGGGGCTCACACCCATCTGTTGTGCTGTTAAAATGGCTACTGGAAACAAAAGAACAGCTGTAGCCGTATTACTAATGAACTGACTGAACAACGAAGTAATGAGGTATAGCCCTGCAAGAACGGCAAGCGGACCTACTGCTCCTAAGCTGTTAATGAGACCTTCTGACATAAACGTAACTCCACCAGTGTTTTCTAAGGCGGTAGCCATCGGGAGCATACATGCGATCAAGACGACGGTTTGCCAATTGATGGATTGATAAGCTTGATCTGTTTGTCTGATGCAGTTGGTAAAAATCATGAGAACTGCGGCGACGGAAATAGCAACGACGGCAGGAACCCATTCAAATACCATTGCTAGTAGCATCCCGATGAGGATAATTCCTGCTACTCCACTTTTGTCATTTTGATTTGCAAGATCGGTATCCTCAGCAGCGGATTTCAAAACAACCGTATCATTTTTTTCCGCGGAGAGTAGGTTAATATCCTTCCACTTTCCGTGAACCAAAATGGAGTCACCGTACAATAGCATTTCTTCTGGAGTAGTTTGCTTAGGTTCATTAAATTGATGCTTCATGGCTAAAACAGTGAGACCGTATTTTTCCCGAAAATTCACTTCCCGTATTGTCTGGTTCAGTAGACGAGAGCGGGGAGTTAAAATTACTTCGGCTAAATGAGATTCCTCTAACTGATAATCTCCTTGCTCTAATAGGAGACCCGTTTCAGCAACTAGTTTGCTGATTGCCTCTTCTTCTCCATATACGAGAAAAACGTCGTCTGCTTCCACTACATAGCTAGGATCGACGGTAATTCGCATAGATTTTCCTCTTCCAGCAATTCGTTTTAAAGAGGTAGCTTCTTTTTTTATCACTTCTAGCAAAGTGATATGGTATGTACTTGCTAGTTGAAGCTGTTTCATGGTTTTGCCGATTAGTTGGCTGTTAGCTGGGATTTTAACTGTACGAATATGATGAGATATCCCATATTGCTCAACGAGTTCCGCTGCATTGAACGCATCGGAATCGCCAACTTTGTTTTCCAAAGGCTTGTCCAACATTTTTCTTCCGATGAACCATAAATAAAGAATCCCTACTGCAAGCATGGTGAGACCAACTGGCGTGAAGGAGAAAAAGTTGAGCGCACCGTAGCCTGCGTCACGCAAGCTTTCACTAGCAATTAAGTTTGGGGCTGTACCAATTAATGTGAGAGCACCACCCATACTACTTGCGAAAGCTAATGGAATTAACAGTTTTCCAGGATGTATTTGAAGCTGGCGAGACAAACTAACAACAATAGGTAAGAGAATTGCTACTGTTCCTGTGTTACTAATAAATCCACTTAAGACAGCTACTAGCATGAGCATGAAAATAGTCAATTTCCATTCGCTATTCCTCGTGGTTTTCACAAGGAGATCACCGGCCTTTTGAGCTAGACCACTTTGAAATACACCTTCACCAACAATAAATAGTGCAGCAACCATAATTACCACACTATTGGAAAAACCTGCAAATGCTTCTGGCACGGTAATGAGTCCAGTTAGCAATAAGGAGAGTAGTGCAGTGATCGCTACAAGATCTGCTCGAAATCGTGGCACTAAAAAACAAATAGTAGTAATGGCTAAGATGAGAAATACTAATTGCATATCAGAAATCATATCACGAATCCTTTCTATTATTATTTTTGCTATGGTTGAACGAATTTGCGAGAGGTTATTGGAAAACCTTACCTTATTAAAAAATATCGTTATGTTATAAAAAAATCAACAAAAACTTTCTTTGATTATTGTTTACAGTAACGTAAATATTATCAAGAACCACTGTTTAGTTATTAACCTGAAACTTTGGAAGTTAAACTATGGATTATGGTGAAGACGTTTGAAGTCGGGTAAGTTTGGCGTCATTTTGGAATGAGCGAAGGTGGAAAATGACGTTTAAAAGTGAAGTTGCCTTGAAGAAAGCATATTAAAAATTAGTAATTTTGGATGTGATTATTGCTAAAGGAGGTAGCATAGAAAAGTGTTTAATGAACACTCTATTACTGTGCATGTTTGATACTAACTTAATGGGGGGATGAGAGCATGGCACAAGAAGATCCGCATTATTTATTACCAGAGGTTGCTGAGTCACTTCAGAATGTAGAAAACGCAGTACAACAGGCACAAGCAAGTGGAACTCAGGAGTACTATCATCAAGCAACACAAGTTGTTGCAAAAACTCAACAGCAGTTACAAAATATCCAAACGACAAATGCAGAAGAACAGCAGCAGCTAATGCAAGCTCAGCAGGCTGTTCAGCAAGCTTTCTCGCAGTTGCAAATGGAGCAGCAGCAGTTATTCCAAGCGCAACAGAATTTGCAAACGGAAAGTCAGCATTTGCAACAAGCACAAGAACAAGTGAAGCAAGAGCAGCAAGATGTTTTGTTAGCTCAAGAAAAGCTGCAACAAGCGCAAGTAACTGCTAATGCGTTTAAAAATAACACTCATTAAGTAATGTAACTAGCCAACATTCCATTTGGAATTTGGCTAGTTTTGCAAATAATTAGGCGTTCTGTAGAAAATCAGCAATCCAATTGTGCAGAACGGAGCTCGAGAAGGTGGCAAAGCAAAGTCATCGAACAAAAGAATCAATTCCTGTTTTAATTAATGTAAGGATTATTTTCGCCATTTCCTTAGGAGTTTTATCTAGTTCATTATGTAGCCAGCTTTCAATAACACGAATACTTCCACTTACAGCAAAGAGACTTGCATATTTTGAAATGTCCTCATCAATATTCGATTCAGATACCCAGTTTTTCACAGAAACATTATATGCGACGTTCATAATTCTATTTTGAAAGGAAACATCTCCATGCTCACTTAACAATACTTCACAAATATCTCGATTATCAGAGATATATGTTAGAATATGTTCTATCATTTGTAATGCTTCTTCTTCCTCATTGTAATTATAAGAGCGGAGTGTTACATTCATATCCTCGATAAATTCCTCTTCAATCTGATACAAGAGGTCATAATGATCCTTAAAGTGAGAGTAAAACGTAGAACGATTTATATCTGCAGCTTCACAAATTTCTTTGACGGTTATAAGGGAAATTGGTTTTTCTTTAAGTAACTTCATCAAACTTTCCTTTAAAACCATGCGGGTGTATCTTTTTCTCCGATCCATCTTGGAAGATGCCATACTATTTCTCCTATCATTATAGAGTTATCCAACACTTTTCGTTTGTTTTGTTGGGAACTAAACAATAAGTAATAAACTGTTTGTTGATTATCCAACACGGTGTCATTATAATTGTATAGTGTAATGAATGCAAGAGGGAGTGATTAAGATCGATTTACCATCACGAATAATTAAACATAAGAAAACAGTTGTCATAACGTTTATGATCATAGCAGTCATTTCCTCGATTGCTCAGTTTTTTGTGTCTATCAATTATAATATGGTCGACTACTTACCGGATGACGTTCAGTCAACTGTCGCAATGGATATATTGGAAGAAGAATTTGATGGTTCCGTCCAAAATACTCGAGTGATGATACACGATGTTTCTGTTCAGGAAGCACTTGATTTTAAAGAGCGACTTGCAGCAATAGATGGAGTAAATGATGTTCTCTGGCTAGATGATGCCGTTGACTTAAAAATACCGTTAGAAATGGTAGAAAGAGACGTTGTAGAATCTTATTATAAAGATAAAAACGCACTTTTTTCCTTTAGTGTTCGGAATGGAGAGGAAGTGGAGGTAACGGATGCCATTTACGAGCTAATTGGTGAAGAAAATGCAATGACAGGTGAAGCGTTAGATACAGCCGTTTCACAAAAAATGGCTGGAACAGAAGCTATGTATGCCGCAGTACTCCTTGTTCCTATTATTATCTTTATATTAGTAATATCAACATCATCGTGGGTCGAGCCTGTATTTTTTCTTACTGCCATAGGAGTTTCTATACTTATTAACTTAGGAACAAATATATTTATCGGAGAAATATCCTTCGTTACTCAATCGGTGGCACCCATATTACAATTGGCAGTGTCATTAGATTATGCCATATTTCTTCTTCACAGTTTTCAAGAATATCGTAAGAAAACAGATAATGTGGAAGAAGCAATGCAGCTTGCCATGAAAAAATCATTTCCTGCCATTACTGCAAGTGCTGCAACAACCTTCTTTGGATTTATCGCACTTACATTCATGGAATTTGGAATTGGATCTGACTTAGGTGTAAACCTTGTAAAAGGAATTGTTCTTAGCTTCATTAGTGTCTTGGTATTTTTGCCAGCACTCACGCTTCTGTTTTATAAATGGATGGATAAAACGGAGCATAAACAGTGGATTAGTAATTTTAAAGGATTAGGAAACAAAATTGTAAAAATTAGATTCCCGAGCTTAATTCTTGTATTCGTCATTCTTGTTCCAAGCTTCTTGGCACAAAGTAACACCAATTTTACGTATGGACTAGGTGAACAACCAGAACATACACGTGCAGGTGCTGATTTTAACATTATTGAAGAAGCATTTGGAGAATCCACGCCCATGGTTTTACTCGTACCAAAGGGGGATGTAGTGAAAGAGGTAGAGTTAGTTCAAGACTTAACAGACTTGGCTAATGTGACGAGTGTTATTGCGTATGTAGATGTAGTAAGTCCAGTTATTCCGCCTGAATATCTCGATAATTCCATTAGAGATCAATTTTTTTCGGAAAACTATAGTCGAATTATTCTCTATACAGACCTTCCGAATGAAGGTGACTTACCATTTGCATTAGTAGAAACAGTCCAAAGCATAGCAGCATCTTATTATGGAGATGAAGTGTATTCCCTTGGGGAGAGTGTCACGCTGTTTGACATGAAAAAAACGGTGACAAGAGACAACGTGATTGTAAATATCTTGACCGTAGTTGCAATCGCAATAGTTCTACTTGTTACATTTAAGTCACTATCTATTCCTATCGTTTTATTATTAACAATTCAGGCTGCTGTATGGATCAACCTTTCTGTACCTTATTTCAGCAATACAGATTTAGTCTTTGTTGGATATTTGATCATAAGTACGGTACAGCTTGCAGCAACGGTAGATTATGGGATTTTATTAACGGAAGCGTATGAACATAATCGAAAAGAAATGTCAGCATTGAAAGCAATTAAGAAAACAATTGATGAGAAAACCTTTTCCATTTTTGTTTCTGCCTCCATATTGTCCAGTGTAGGGTTTATTTTATGGATGACTTCCTCTAACCCAATAGTATCATCCATTGGGATACTTCTAGGTAGAGGAGCATTGCTTGCCTTTGTTATGGTTCTTTGTTTCTTACCAGCGACGTTGTTGGTTTTTGATAAGTTTATTAAGAAAACGACATATAAAGCAAACTTTTATGAGGAGAAATGATGATGAGGAAAAAACGATTACTTCTTGTATCTATGACGATTCTACTTCTCTTGCCTTCATTTCTAGTGCATGCAGCCCCAAATAATGATACAGCTGATGAAGAGGATGTTGTAATTGATACGTATGGGGAATTTTCATCCAAGGATGAAGTTGTATATGCCACATTAAGTGCTACAGGGGAACAACAAGAAATATATGTGGTAAATATATTTGATGTAATAAGAGCGGGGTCTATCGTTGATTTTGGGAATTATACAAGTATAACCAATTTAACGAATCTATCGGAAATAGAGCATGTTGATAATACCATTTTTTTGAATGCCACAGAAGGTAAATTTTATTACCAGGGAAATATGGATAAGGAACAACTACCTTGGAATATTGATATTTCCTATTTTTTAGACGGAAAAGAAATGGATCCTGAAAACCTTGCAGGTAGGGAAGGTCGATTACAAATTATCATTGAAACAACTGCAAACGAAGTGGTGAACCGGACATTTTTTGAGCATTATATATTGCAAGTATCTCTCACTATTCCATCTGAGCTTATGAGAAACATAGAAGCTCCAGATGCAACGATTGCCAATGTTGGGAAAAAGCAGCAAATTAACTTTACTGTCATGCCAGAACAAGAGGAAGTTCTTCGCTTTGCAGCGGATGTTACGGATTTTGAGATGGAGGCTATTGAAATAGCTGGTATTCCGTCTTCCATGGCTATTGATATTGACGTGAATGGGATGACAGATGATATAAAAACATTAGCAGATGCGATCCGAGAAATAAACGATGGCGTTTGGGAGTTAAAGTCAGGTGTATCAGAATTAAATAAAGGCGTAAGAAGCTTTCGTGATGGTTCGGCCCAGTACCTTGATGGTATGAACGAAGTGAGTGGAGCTTCTTCAGAGTTAATTGATGCTTCTAGACAATTTAACGAAATGATTCATTTGATTAGCGGTTCGGTTAGCGATGGACTTGCAGAAATAAACATTCCAGAATTGGACATTCAGGAACTTGAAGAGCTACCAGAAGAACTTTTTCAATTAGCGGAGTCGCTGCAAACTGTTGCAAATGAATTGGAAGATCTAGAAACGAACTATTCCGAAGCATTTGCTGACTTAGACCGTGCCATGGGAAGCATCCCACAATATACAATTTCTGATGAGGAAATCCAAGAGTTGTATGATAGTGAAGTGGATAGTGACCTTATCGATCGTTTGCTGGAGACACACACTGCTAGCGTGGCTGCACTAGAGACATATCGAGAGATTAGTGGAATCTTTGAAGGGATAGAAGTTTCCGTTTCCGATATCAGTAGTACAGTGAGAGAGTGGAGTGAGACGTTAGATACAGTAGCTAGTGAAATTGCTACTGCCATAGAAGAAATGGATAACGTGAATTATCTTGAGGAGTTAGAGCAAGGTCTTAATGAGCTATCTTCTGGGTATGGACAATTCCATTCAGGATTAGTGAGCTATACAGATGGAGTTTCCGAGTTAGCAAGATCTTATCATGACATTCACTCTGGGATAGTGGAGTTATCTGATGGAACAAATGAGCTAGAATCAGGTGTAGGGGAGCTTGGGGATGGCACTCAAAAACTTTACGATGCAACAAGTGATATGCCTGATCAAATGCGTGATGAAATCGATAAGATGATTGCTGAGTTTGATAAATCTGATTTTGATCCAGTTTCCTTTGTATCAGATAAAAACACAGCAGTTAATACGGTTCAATTTGTGATTAAAACGGAAAAACTCAAATTAGATTCAGAGGAAAACGAATCGTTAGAGGAAGAGGAAGAAAAGGGCTTCTGGGCTCGTTTACTTGATTTGTTCTTCAACCGATCATAATAGATCATAATATGAATTATATTGGATGAATTAAAAGAAACTAACTTTCTTTTGATCCATCCTCTTTTTTTTACAAGAAGAAAGGAAAATAGTACATAGAAAAGGAATTAGGTAAGAAGTTAATACTTTTGTATTTAGAGGAGGGGGAAATTGCAAACTGCAAGCTATTAAGGTGTGGAATGGGGTGCATAGTTAGATGAATAAAAACTATTTCAGCTTCGGAGCAATAGCCTTATTAGTAGTTATTGTAATGTTGGTTTTTAATGAACCGAGTGATCACTCCCAGGATATCATGTCAGAAGAACAAAAGATAATAGAAGAACAGAAAGAGGAAAATGAAAAGTTAAAACGAGAGAATGAGAAATTATTATTTCTAATAGACGAATTAAAAAAATCTCAGCCTATCGGATATGTTTCAAAGGATACAAATAACGAAGTAGAAACATTAACCCATAAAGTGGGATATCTGCAAGGTGAAAATGAGCAATTAAGGGAATTGATAACGAAATATCAGGAAACATTAGACCAAGTAAATCAACAAGTGCTTTCGGATTCTTTCAGTGTTTTTTCTAAAAAACAGCTGAGTGTTGGAAATCAAATTGCTGGATTAACAGTCTCGAGTATTCAGGATGGAACAAATGGAGAGGACAGCTTTATCGTAAATTTTGATGGAGAGTTTATTACAAATGGTTTTCTGATGATCAATCACGGCGGCGGAGGAAGTAAATATATATTTATGGTAGATGAGGATTTAATAAAAGTACCGCACTCTTTGAACGAGTTTGAAAGAGGAAGATTATTTTTTGATATAACAAATGATGATGAATTAGAAGTAGGTTTTGGCGAAGTACTTCGGAATTTGAATCCTTTTGAGAGTATCCAGGTAGAAGCTGTTTTTACTGACTATAGCCATGTGCATGTGCCTTATACAGATAGTAGGAGTCATGCGGAGTTTGTTCGAGTGGTTTCGATGGACTAAATGTAATTATTCAAAAAAAGAGGACGACTTAAAAGGAATAATTCAGTCAGTCTTTTGAGTTATCCTCTCTTATTAGATGAGTATTGTATTATTAAAGCCAAGCATCATGAATTGTGTTTACCTCAGCGAGAGCATATGCAGCATTTGTTATCGCCTCTGCTAATGTATTACCAGTTCCGCTTACATGATTAAAGTAAACTTCATAATCCCCTTTTACCTCATAAGTAAATCCAAATTTCTCTAATCTGTCTACGATCAGAAGTGCGTGCTCCATATTTTTCTCTGGCTGAAAATCTTCTACGAAAACCTTATTTTCTCGATCAAACCAAGTATTAACGCTATTTAATTTCCATCCTAAAACTCTACGAGCGATAACATCTGTTTTACTCATTATTATTCCCCCTTGTTATCAAAATACTTACTAACTCCTTGTGAATATTTTAACATAAAATGACTACTTTCTATATTAGTATGATTTTGTTTTCCAAAAAAGAAAACACGCTCAATAAGGAACGTGCTTGTTAGTAGAGAGTACTTTAGTAACGATCCTCTTTCAATGCTGCATTAATTTCACCACCGAAGAGAATAACCACAGAAGAAATGTGAAACCAAACCATTAGCGCAATGACGGTTCCGATCGTACCATAGGTTGCTGTGTAATTAGCAAAGTTATTTAAGTAGAAGGAAAAAAGTAGGGAGGTGATTTGCCAACCAACTGTTGCAAAAATAGCTCCGATGTATACTTCTCTTATTTTTAACCGAATGTTCGGACCAATTAAATATAATAGTGTAAAGACAATAAACAATAGTATGGAAGTAAACAACCAGCGCAAAAGATCGAAATTAAAAATGGCAAGATCAAAAATGGGAATATCTCTTATGGCACCACCAATAACTTGAAAGCTTAACGCGACTAGGATTACTACAAACATTCCAATAGTTAATAAAATGGAGTTTAGTCTACCAATAATCATTCTGCGGTCTTCTGTAACATCGTATGCTCTATTTAGCAAATGAAGAATTGTATTTAATGCAAGAGATGCAGTCCAAAGGGTAAAAATAATACTGAACGACAATAATCCAGTGTTGTGTCTTGCAGTAATGGTAGTCCATTCTCTTTCAATCATTTGTACAATATCAGCTGGAACAATGTCATAGAGCATGTCTAGCTCAAACTCAATGGGAATAGGAAGAAAAGATAGTAATGTTAACATAAAAATGAGAAAAGGAAAGATAGAAAGTAATAAATAATAAGCGCATTGTGCTGCTAATTCAATTAGTTTATGCTCCTTAAAACGATTAATTAAAGAGATAACAAAAGCCATACATATTTCCTCCAATAGTATCAAAATGTTCCGTCTTTCTAGCTTGTATATTTCTGTCCTTACTATACCTTATGTTCGTCTATCTTAAACAGAATCGCAATTTAATTTTTTATGTAGAGGTGGATACTGGGAAAGGCTTAACGGACAAAAGAGGTTCATTCAGTATGTGGTCGGCTTGCTCATTTGGAGCTGATGGATGGAGTGAAATGTCGCGAGAGAGGAAGTTGCGCGACATTTGGATCTGATGGAGAGGTTGAAATGTCGCGAGAGAAGCAGTTGCGCGACATTTGGAGCTGATGGATGGAGTGAAATGTCGCGAGAGAAGCAGTTGCGCGACATTTGGATCTGATGGAGAGGTTGAAATGTCGCGAGAGAAGCAGTTGCGCGACATTTGGAGCTGATGGATGGAGTGAAATGTCGCGAGAGAGGAGGTTGCGCGACATTTGGAGCTGGTGGAGAGGTTGAAATGTCGTGAGAGAAGCAGTTGCGCGACATTTGGAGCTGATGGAGAGGTTGAAATGTCGCGAGAGAGGAGGTTGCGCGACATTTGGAGCTGGTGGAGAGGTTGAAATGTCGCGCAATTAGCTAGCATGAATGTGTATTCCGCAGTATAAAAATTCAATCTATAGAATTTTCAGCAATTAGCAACCATTTTTATAATCACATTAAAAAGGTATCACAAGGAAGGATACCTTGAGATACCTACGTTATATTTTAAAGTCAGTAGTTAACTATACTATTGACAATATGATCTACCAGAAAAACGGTGTGAAAGGTCTTGGGCGAACGCCAGGGTGACCGAATCCAGGTGCTCCTACAGGGTGACCAAATCCGCCTGGTGCAACTGGTGCTCCATAGCCACCGTGTATGCCAGGGTACCCCCATCCTGCTGCTGGTGGTGCTGCAGGCGCACCAAAGCCACCAAATCCTCCTGGAGTCATCATTGTTCCGCCTAAATAGCCAATGCCTGCTCCCAATAGTCCAGCACCTAGAGGGCTGATGCCTGCACCTGGTGCAAATTGTCTTGTTTGTGGTGTGTACCCATATCCGTACATTTTATATAACCCCTTTCCATAGTTGCCTATAGATATTTACCCTACAACATATGTGAAAACAACTATATACGGTCTAGGCGAAGGACCCTATTCTGGCTGATTAGTTGATGGCCTAGTTTTTCGGGGATTATCCAGGATAATCTCAGTCATAGGTATAGACGAACGATTTTCAGAATGGATGCTCGATAAAAAAATCTATTATTGTTTGATTATTTTTCTCAATCTTAGGAGGAATTTGGATCATGATGTAATTTATCATGTAAATTTCTCGTGAAAGAAAGGGATATGGATATTTATGTTAAAATGGATGAGGGAAGATGTTAATTCGATTACTGAAAGGAGTTAATATATGGAGCAGTTTGATTGGTACGGGCTACTTATTTCTTTGTTACTAATATTTATTATTTTTTCTCCTCTTATATTTTCAAAGATAGAAAAGAATAACATTGAATATAAAGGTTGGAAAGGATTACTGAAGTCAAAGTGGTTTGGTATTCCACTTATTTTTCTTTTACTATTTTCCTATTTTAGTTTTCTAAACTTAGTTGTTTCTGTAACTTTTTCAATAGTAGTCTCTTTCGTTATATCACTAATAGCCAATACTATAGCTTTCTTGTTGATCAAAATGAAGAGTGAATGATTATTACGAAATTGAATTTACATTCTTATTAAACAAACGGAGCGATAATTGAAGAAGAAACAATAAGGACCACACATTTTAGATATGTCTAATTGTGATCCTTTTCGTATAAACTGTTTTCCCTATGTAACCTAAATATATGTAACATTTGTTGTTTTTCGCTGTTTTTAGTGATCTCCTTTCTTTTACCTAAAAAACGAATACAGCCAATAAATAAACGAACAATCCATAACGTAGATAAAAGAGTCGCAAATGTATATAAACCATTCCACCCTTTATGGAGTTCACAAGATTAGTGTATCTTTCAATCAAAAGCTCAGACACATAAGTTCGCGTTTCAAACACTTTTCTTATAAACTAACTATCCATTTCTAAAAGTACTTCATCACTATTTTTTCAGCTGTTCTTGTTGCTAATGCCTGAGTAGTGAGAGTCGGATTCGGTCCGCCGATGCCATTGTAGTGAACACTATTATCAGCGATAAAAAGCCTTTTTACTTGGTACGCTTCACAAATATCATCGACAACTAGTCCCATACGCATGGTAGATTCGATATGGGCGAACAAGTGAGCAGGCCAATCTGTTCGAATAATTTTTTTAGCTCCAGCTTTACGTAAGATATCTGCAGAAATTTTAGCTAACTGATTTCTCTTCTTCTTATCTTCCTTGCTAGGTGTATAGCGGACGACAGGGATGGGGCCATGCTCATCTTTTAGTACAGGGTCTACTGTTACACCATTTCTCTTATGGGGTTGATCATCTGTAAGGATCATGATACTTAAGGTACTTTGATAATTTTGCATCCATTCTAGCAATTCGTTTCCAACCACTCGTCCACGTAAATCCCAAGGGTCATCTACCGAGTGCTCCTGCTTGAAAAAATAGCCACTTTGACTAAATCCAAAGGTTAAGGAAGAAAACAAACCTGGGCTTACTCCTGATGGTTGGATGCAGCCTAGTCCAGGGTAATCCAATCTTCCACCTGAAGTTGGACCAGTGAAAGGATTGATATTATTTTGCCCTAATATTCCCATAATGTCCTTTTCATCAAATACGCCAGTCACCCAATCCCAATAATGGTTAGTAAGTCCACGACCAACCCAAGAGTTGTACGGTAGCTGAGAATTAAGCCATAGCCTTGGTGTTTCAATGCAACCAGCTGCCATGACAACTACTTTTGCATATAATTCTCCAATTTCGCCAGTCCATGTATCTCTGTATTCCACTCCAATGGCTTGTCTTTCTACCTCCGAATCAGTACTCGTTAAAATTTTCATTGTATAAGTGTTTGGGCGGATCTCCACATTTCCTGTCTTTAGAGCGAGAGGAACGTAACTGATGTTCGTTGGTCGTTTCGCTACTTTATCAACAGAAGGTCCGTGTGGGCAACCGTTAACGCAATGTCCACAAAGGGTGCATCCTTCCATTTTGGATAATTCCTCTAAGCTAACGTTCTTGTCCATCAACTTTTCATTCGGATGCAAAATAGCATTTGGTTGTGGTCGATAACCTGGACTAGTTGGATTTTTCGTGTTAATGAATGACCAACCATCTTTTTTAGCCCCGTAATAAAACATTTCTTCCTTGGCAGTGGTTGGCGCAGGGCGAACAGGTAATGTTGCCTCTACTTTTTCGTAGTATGGAACCAACTCCCGGTAGGAAATAGGCCAAACATCATCGATAGCCATAGCATAAGCGCGGGGGGAGTTTGCCCAATAGTGTTGAGTTGTTCCACCTACACCAGTAGATTGCCAAAGTTGCCCGTGATTAGGGATAATTCGTTGCCAAGGGGAACGACGTCGATCGGCAGGACCCCAGCGGAAGCGACCAGATATAATATCATTCATGTTATGTTCCATTTTCGTATATTGTTGTCGTAAGAGGTTGATATCTAAATCATCTGGGCTGGAACTACTAGTAGCACCACGCTCTTGATTAGGACTGCTCCATTTTTTATTTCCATACCATGGACCTGCTTCAAGAATAAGCACGTTAACACCTAACTCTCCCAATTCCTTAGCAGCAACCGCACCTCCACCACCGGCCCCAATGATAATAACATCTGCATCTGTATGCATATCATTTCCACCTCCTAATCTTTAAACTCTTTTACAAGAAAACCACGTAGTTCACGGTACCCCATTGATGGACTTGGGTAGTTAACAAGATTCCATGTCATGAAAGGCCTCTCTACAACACGATTTTCTGGAGGAGCTAATCGCGTTGCCCCAAGGGAAAACCACTCGGAATAGTATCCGATCATCACCATTTGATGCAAGTTACTCACAATATTTTTGACATAACCGATATTGTTTCGATAGGGGAGAGGCAGACTATCCATATCCACTTGAGCATTTTCTAATAAATGTATGGCTTCCAATCGATCCTCGAAGGAAAGGGAGGCAAATGATCCTCCTTCTGGATAAATGGAATAATTCAACTCCTTCTTGACCTTACCTGAAAAAATAAGTTGCTTCGCTGCTGCATCTAGCATTCCAGCTGTTGCAGATGACAACTGGATACTATCCATCCCAAAGTTTCCTTGAACGGAAATATAATGATCTAATGTCCATATCACATAATCATCCAATCTTAAATCCAATGCACCAAAGGTAGATGGAATCATAACATCCACGAAAGCCATAAAAGTAGCTCTCGTTTGTGAAAGGCTTTTTTTACCAATCTGCATTGGTAATTGTTCCATCCTGGAAAGCGGTGAAGCAGAATGATTCTCGGAAACGAAATTAGCCACCGTGTTCTTCATTTCCGTTATAAATGTCCCTTTTTTGTGTGAAGTGGAACCAGAATCATCTATAGTATTATTCATTTTAAAAGTCCTCTCTTAGTTTTGGTTTATGTATACAAAGCATAATTTTAATTATTAGAATTAGTATTTTTATGAAACATTATTCAATAAATTAGCATTATAAGAATTCACTATACATGTTCATCTTTGAGATACCACATACTAACTAATTGTTATAATCTTTATAACAAAGTGTAATGGAGTGGTACAATAGAGTATCAGTTCATGTAGTATTGTAAGGATAAACATATTAATAGTGGTGTATATTTAATTGTTTTCGTAAGGTTTGCAAAAAACAGCCCATACAAAAGAAAACGCCAAAACATGCGATTTCTTTTGTAATTTGAACAATGGTTTGCTACTTTTTTTCTCGTCATAAGTAAAATATTTTCTAAAAAAACACTGTTTCTTATTTTTTCGATATGTTAGATTTCAATACTAAATATCAATGTGCATAAAATTCCAGTGCAGTAATCTTCGGAATAGGATACTATGATTATATATACGTAGGACATAGGTGATGAGAGTATGAAGTGGAAACGGAAAAAGCAAAGAGGACTGAAAAGAATCGCTACAGAACAAAAACAGTATAAAAAGTTACGGAACAAAGGACATGAAGAATTAGACATGTTAGAAGAGTACTTTGGAAATAGTTATAGTGACTCGTACTCTACGTACAAGTCCATTCTGTTTCATTTACAGGCACAGCAAAAAGAAAAATCGTACTTTGGGCTGCTCGGTGTCGTTATAGGGATACTAGTTGCTATTTTTTCTTTCGGTTTTACCCTATTCATCTCGATTTCACAAGTGGGTATCATAGATGATCCTATTCTAATTAGTGGTATCTCTATCCTTATCTTTTTGTTTGTTATATCGGGCTATCGAGCGGATAAAAAAAGAAGAAATCAGTTGTATATAAATGAATATATGATTGCATTGGTGAAGGAGAAAATGGCATTGTTAAACGATTAGACTACAATGGTAATGAAGGAAAGGGGTGCGAGCATACTCCTCCATTCTTTTTATAAATGAAAACGTTGAAAACTGTTCAAAAGTTAGAGCTGCTTTTTATGATAAGATGAGTGAGAAGGTTAACGTAAAGACAACTTCTCTCTTTTTTTGCATTTAGTTTTAAAAATGACAAAATATTGAATATAAAAACAGTTAGGAGAAACATCATATGATGAAAAGAAAACAACTACTTCCCCTTATTGGACTTATTTTGGCAGCACTTACAATTTATTTGATTGCAATCAATTTTGATGGAAGTGCAACTACTGATACAGATGTAGAAGATATAAAGGAATTAGTACATGACTATAGTACAGGAAAAGTAGAGGATCAAACTGCTTCGATTACTTCTCATGAACTAATAGTGACGAACAGTGATGAAAGTAAGCTTATTTATGATCTACCTGAAGATGAATTTTTTGTTTCCATCGCTCCCTATGTGGAGACAACACATCCTTGTGCCATTCACAGCTTAACAGGATGCCAGGGTGAGATGATAGAGGAAGAGTTTGCTGTGTACATTGAAGACATAGAAGGAAATGTAATATTTGATAGTAAGCTGAAATCTTTCGAGAATGGTTTCATAGATTTATGGCTCCCACGTGATAAAAAACTTCGAGTAGTGATTGAGCATGATGGAAAAAGGGTAGAATCGGAAATTTCCACATTTGAGGATGACAACACTTGTATTACAACGATGCAGTTTTTGTAAGAGCGCCTAATGGGTGCTTTTTTTTTGTGAAAGAAAGTATAAATTTTTTGGATTTTGAAAGGTGTCTAGCTCTAGGTTCCATGCGCTTTTCTTATTGAAAATTGTAGTGGTGGGAGGGCTTCATGGTACTTGTAAGAATATTTTTTCAACTAGTTCCATTAGTTATAACTTTTGAATTAAAACAATATTATTTTAATAGTAATTTCAAGCGATAGAGGAGGAAAACGAGTGAAGGAAACTTGGAAATAATGTTAAAATAATTAGAAATGGAAGATAACAATAATAAAGTAAAATGAGGGAGCAACAAAAATGGATAAGAACTTAATACAGCACTTAAAAAAGTTAGAGGAACGTCACACAAATATAGAAGTGCGGAAAAACTCGGATCAGCTTGATAACATTTTAGCAGATGAATTTTTCGAAATCGGAAGTTCCGGTTATATGTTTGATAAGGAGGAATGTCTTGAAGGTGGAGTAGTGCTGACTGAAATGTCTCTACACAACTATGAAATACATCCTTTATCAGATGGTGTGGTATTGTCCACTTATTTTATCGAGGATAAAACTAGAAAGCGAAACACATTACGCAGCTCCATTTGGAAACATATTGATGGAAGATGGCAATTGGTGTTTCATCAAGGAACGATAACAAAGTTGAAGGTGGAAGATATTCAAGGATAAAAACTTGGGGGAAGTAGTATTATTTTTGATTTCCAAAGCAAGGTGCAGGATATATCTAGTAAAACGAGGACAAGGCTAACTGCCATTATCCTCGCTTTTCTTACTCACCAGGACTAAACGTTCGTTTTCCTAGTTCACTTTCCAGCATATAAAATGCGTTGCTGTCGTTTTCGATACGCTTCAATTTTTGAATGATATTATCGAATGATGCCTCTTCCTCCACTTGTTCTTCAATAAACCATTTTAAGAATGTCATGGTTGCATGCTCTCTCTCATCCAGGGCCATGTCCGCAAGCTTATAAATTCGCTTTGTCACTTCTTTTTCATGCTTAAAAGATTTTTCAAAAGCATCAAGTACGGAATCGAAGTCATTATTGGGGCTTGGCATACCTGCTACTACTGCCTTTTCGCCCATATCGTTAATGAAATTATAAAACTTCATCGCGTGAAATCTTTCTTCTTCCGCTTGAGCTAAGAAAAAGTTTGCGAACCCATCAAGACTTTCACTAGAACAATAAGCAGCAGTTGCAAGATACGCGTGAGCGGAAAAGAATTCATAATTCATTTGATCATTTAAGCCTTTCACAAGCTCCTTTGTTAACATCTTCATTCACCTTCCTTTTCCTTATTTACATGTGATAGTACAACAGTTGTGAAACAATGTCCAATGATTCAATCTGTTTATTTTTTGTGAGATGTAATTCTTGATATTCATTTTCTTGTTGTTTAGGAAACTATTTTTTTGACCTGTGGATAACTAGTTGTGTCATGCAAAAAAGACCAGCTACAGCGCCTACGCACTCGTGATCTTAGTGCATTTCGGTCATGAAAGGGCGTCTTGCGCTTTTCTTCTGAAAAGTTAATTCTTTGGAACTGCTTTTTTTTCTAGGAGTTTAATAAAGTTATCTCTGTAAAAAAATAACATGTACCCATGCATGATGCTGAGAGTGATAGCTAATGGGAGTAATGAGTGGTCAAGGAATACGTGAAGTAAAAGTATATTTGCGATAATTGGTGCTAATATTGCAAGAGCTAGAGGAACAAACCTGTTTATTAGTAATAAAATGCCACAGATGATTTCGATCGTTTTTTCAAAAACAAGTAAGTATTTAAATTCAAAGAGTGCCATTGCTTCTGGGCTAGTTGCAATAAACGGATTTAGATCAAAAATAACAAAATATCCGTTAATTCCAGCTATAAGGAAAATAAAACCCAAAGCGAATCGGGATCCATGTAATATGGTTTTGCTCAATCTTCTCACCTCCTATATTGAATTATCATAAAAAAAGTATAGCAATAAATTAAGTTATCTCCAATGGACTAAAGGTGTTATAATTCTATTTTTCAGTAGGGAATTTACATGGGTATCTAAAGAGTTCCATCGGTTTAGATACGGGCCGAAACAACCGTTAATAGAAACAGAGGTTTCTTTGGTTGGAGTATTATTGTTTTGGAAGGAAGGATTATGCCTTCACAAAAAACTAGATTCCAAATAATCAGGAACCTAGTTTCTTAGGAAGATCAGACTAATTTATAAGATACTTTCTTTATAAAAGGATCATTATGCCAGTCGGTTCTTAAAGTTTTCGTAACCAAATTTCCTTACGACTTCACAATCTCCATCTTTGCGTTGAACTGCAATGGCAGGTAACGCCATACCGTTAAAGGTTGTATTTTTTACCATGGAGTAAATAGCCATGTCACCGAATACCAATCGATCTCCACTTTTCAATGGTTGATCAAAGGAATAATCACCGATTACATCTCCTGCAAGACAAGTTTGTCCACCAAGACGATACGTAAATGATTTCTCACCGGATTCTCCTGATCCAAAAAGAGGAGGGCGATAAGGCATTTCTAATACGTCAGGCATATGACAAGATGCAGAGGTATCAAGAATAGCAATTTCCATTCCGTTTTTCAATGTATCAAGAACGGTTGTAATAAGATAACCAGCATTAAGAGCAACTGCTTCTCCTGGCTCAAGGTAAACTGCTAAACCGTACTTGTCTTGCATTCTTTTAATACAAGATTCCAATAAAGGAATATCATAATCTTCTCTTGTAATATGATGTCCACCGCCAAAATTGATCCATTCCATTTGTGATAGCCATGGTCCAAATTTCTCTTCCACTGCATTTAATGTTGTTTCTAAATCGTCCGAGTTTTGCTGACAAAGTGTGTGGAAGTGAAGACCTGACACACCATCAAGTAACTCAGGCTGGAAATTTTCTATCGTTACCCCGAAACGGGAGCCGATAGAACAAGGATCATAAATCTCATGTCCAACTTGCGTAGAGCATTCTGGATTAATTCGTAACCCTACTTTTCTCCCAGCATGTAATGCTTTGTCTTTAAACTTCTCTAACTGTGAAAAAGAATTAAAGATAACATGGTCACAAATCGAAATTATTTCATCTATCTCATCTTCACGGTAGGCAGGGGCAAAGACATGATTTTCTTTGCCCATTTCTTCATGACCTAGTCGTGCTTCGTATAGGCCACTTGCTGTCGTACCATTTAAGTACTCTCCAATAAGAGGATACATGGTTGACATGGAAAATGCTTTTTGTGCTAGAACAATCTTGCATCCAGTGCGATCCATGACTCCGCGAAGGATTTTAAGATTTTTTTCTAACAGAGATTCATCTACTACATAGCACGGTGTTGGTAGTTCTTCAAACCTCATCTTAACGAGTATACTCCGGCTGTTCTTCTTTGATAGGCTCTGCATCTACAAGTTCTGGGTTAAAGTCTTCTTTCCATGGTAGACCCCATTTGTTTAATGCATCCATGAATGGATCTGGATCAAATTCTTCGATATTGTATACGCCTGGCTTGTTCCATAATCCAGTCATAATCATCATAGCACCGATCATAGCTGGAACTCCTGTTGTGTAGGATACTGCTTGTGAACCAACTTCTTTAAAGCAAGCTTCATGGTCACAAACATTGTATACGTAGTATGTTTTTTCTTTTCCGTCTTTTTTCCCTCTGAAGATACAACCGATATTCGTTTTTCCTTTTGTTCTTGGTCCAAGGGAAGCTGGATCTGGTAAAACTGCTTTTAAGAATTGAAGAGGGATGATTTGTTTCCCTTCAAATTCAATTGGCTCAATCGAAGTCATACCAACATTTTCAAGACATTTTAAGTGTGTAAGATAGCTTTGTCCAAATGTCATGAAGAAACGGATACGCTTTAGACCAGGAATGTTTTCAACTAAAGATTCAAGCTCTTCATGGTACAACAAGTACATATCTTTTTCTCCAACTTCAGGGAAGTTGTATACTCGTTTGATTTCCATTGGCTCTGTCTCTATCCACTCGCCGTTTTCCCAATAGCGTCCATTTGCAGAAACTTCACGAATGTTGATTTCAGGGTTGAAGTTTGTTGCGAACGGATAGCCGTGGTCTCCAGCATTGCAGTCAAGAATATCGATATATTCAATTTCATCAAAATAATGTTTCAAGGCATACGCAGAGAATACTCCTGTAACACCAGGATCAAATCCACTACCTAAAAGAGCAGTAATCCCAGCTTTTTCAAAACGCTCACGGTATTCCCATTGCCATTTATATTCAAACTTCGCAGTATCTTCTGGTTCGTAATTCGCTGTATCTAAATAATGTGTTTTTGTTGCAAGACAAGCATCCATGATCGTTAAATCCTGGTATGGTAATGCTAAGTTCATAACGATATCTGGTTTAACCTCTTCAATTAAAGCGATTAGCTCGTCTACGTTATTTGCATCAACTTGTGCAGTTGTTATTTTTGTTTTTCCACCGTCTAATTTTGCTTTTAAGTCATCACATTTAGACTTTGTACGACTTGCGATACAAATTTCTTCAAATACCTCACTATTTTGAACGCATTTGTGAATCGCAACTTGTGCAACTCCACCACAACCAATAATAAGTGCTTTTCCCATTCTTATCTCTCCTTACTAAAATGAATTTGGAACCTCAAGAGGAAGAATTGTAACCAACAAAGTTGTCATTAATTACTTAGGGTGTCTTTAAAAAAACAATTATAGTCATATTCCCCTCAATTTGTGCTTTAAACAACAAAAAAACAAGTGCAAAACGCATTACGCGCACAACACTTGTTGAAGATATATCATCACATATTAAAAAAGCATAACTATAAATATGACCATCGTCATACGTACGCGTCTACCATAAAAGTACTAATTATATTATGATAGAAAGCTCATTAATATTCAAATATATCATAGTAAGATCAGAGTCTATATAGCAAATAACTACTTTTAGTACTCTTATTGACCGTTTCACAAGTTGTGTGCTAAATGCACTGGTTGTAAAGTAACCAACTTATAAAATTTGAGCTTTTAACTCAATCAATAAGGCAAACTAAGTTGCCAATCGGCATTTGACCCGGCTGTCCGTATGGCCTTGACTCCGGTAAGGAAGTGGTCAAAATTATCTGCTTTGAAAGACTTGATATACTGAATATTAGTTTTCCAAAGAACGCTTCTTAAGATTAACAACTAATACTTAAAATTTCAATAGGTAAATGAAAATAATTTTAAAAAAGTTGTAAGTTTTTGTTACAAGAGCAATAATTGGGTGATTTTTGTGTGTTTTGGGGTGGTTTTTGAGAGTTGGTTAGATGTGATAGGGAGTGATTGTTTAAACAAGGGTGATGTTCGTAGATCAAAGTGGAGGATTCGAGGGGGAATTCCTGGACAATTTACATATAATAGTGGAAATTGAAGATAGGACGTTACTATATAGGAAAAAGGAAAAACGAAAACACTATTTTTTTCAAAAAAAGAAAGGGTTGGAGGGGTTTATTATCAATTTTACGAATAAGGTTGTTCTCATTACTGGATCGGGAGCTGGAATTGGGCGTGAATCGGCACTGCAATTTGCTGAAAGAGGAGCGAAGGTTGTTGTTAATTCGAAGTCGGAGCGAGGAGAAGAAACGTTAGCATTACTTAAAGAAAAGGGTGCTGATGGTATCTTTGTTCAAGGTGATGTGTCTAAAGTGGATGATGTGAAATCGATGGTTCAAGCTGCTGTGGATGCATTTGGTCGGATTGATATTTTGGTTAATAACGCAGCGGTGGTTCTGCCTGGGAAAGTGGATGATATTTCAGAAGAGGATTTATTAGAAACGCTGTTGGTGAATGTGCAAGGAACGTTCTTCGTCTCGAAATATGTGATCAAGGAGATGAAGGAGCAAGGTGGAGGAGTCATTGTCAACGTTGGATCTGTTGCGGCAACGAAGGGTTTGAAAGATCGAAGTGCTTACTCTGCATCTAAGGGTGCTATCCTTTCGTTAACAAAATCCATGGCGATGGATTATATGGATGGCAATATCAGGGTTAATTGTGTTTCCCCTGGAACAACGGAGACGGAGGGGGTTAGAGCAAAAATTGACAATGCCGAGGATCCAAAAGCGATGGAAGCTATGTTTCGATCAAGGCAACCGATGAATCGTCTGGCAACAAGTGCGGAGATTGCCCACTCGATTTTGTTCGCGGCCAGTGAAGAAGCTGGGTTTATGAATGGGAGTAATATTCTTATTGATGGGGGATTGTCTATCTAGATAATATACAAAAGCGGTCCTTTGGAACATTGTAAGGACCGCCTCTCACTATATGTTTTTCTTTGAGGTATACTTCTTTATTGCTGGTAATATTTCCGTTCCAATGATCTCGATGTTTTTCTGTAGTTTCTCGAATGGCATTCCGCCAAAGTCGATTTGGGCAATATAACGTTGATGTCCAAATACTTCGTGTTGATATAGGATCTTTTCAATGATTTCTTGTGGGCTGCCAATGTTCATTATATTATGAGGGTGTGCTCCTGTCTCAAAAGCTTCCCATGGAAAACCTCGCCCGTTTGTTTTTTTCATTCCTTCATTTATATGAGGATGCATCTCGCGTAGCGCTTGCTGTGAAGTTTCGGCAGCATAGAAAAATCCTGCGGTTGCAACTGGCATTGTTTTAGGGTCGTACCCACTGTCCTCCAGTGCTTCTCGATAAGTGTCCACCGTTCGCTTAAACGCGGTAGCGTGACCTCCAAGGTGGGCCATCATCATTGGCACGCCTGCAAGTCCTGCTTTTCTCGCACTATCAGGAGTTCCACCGACCGCTCGCCATATCGGTAGTGAGCCTTCCTTTGGACGTGGAAGAACTTCTGCGTTTTTTAATGGTGCACGAAACTCACCATTCCAATTAACTATTTTTTCTTGGTTGATTTTTAATAACAGATCAAATTTTTCCTCGAACAGTTCTTCATAGTAGTTCACATTATACCCTAATAGCTCAAATAGACCGATCCTTGAAGCGCGACCCGCAATGATCTCTGCTCGTCCTTTAGATATTAAATCAATGGTGGAAAAGTCCTCGTATACTCGGACTGGATCGGATGTACTAATAATCGTGGAGGAGCTTGAAATTTTTATTTTTTCTGTGGCTTGAGCAATGGCGGATAAAACAACGGAGTGGGCTTGTGTTGCAAAGTACTCCTGATGGCTTTCTCCAACACTGAAAAAATCAATCCCTGCTTGTTCTGCCAGCTTTGCATATTCAATAATTTCATGAATTCGTTCTTGTGCGGTGATTCTTTCTCCTGTTTTAGGATGTGGTAAGTGATCACCTAGTGTATAGATTCCAAATTCCAATCCTTTCGAAGGATCGATACGATAGTTTTCCATAAGTAGTTTCACCTCGGTTAAGTCTGTAAGTTATCTAATATTAAAGCATAATGGGAAATGGCAATACAAATATTTGATTTGAGAGAGAGTTTTCGTTTCTGAAGGTAACAAGAACTTCTTGTCGAAAGATATAAATAGCGAAAATATAAGCAATGAAACTATACATAGGGAGCGAAGGTTATGAGTAAAAGTAATTCCCCACTTTTTCGGGATCCGATTCACGATGGTGCTGCAGACCCGACGATTATTTGGAATCATGAAGAAAAACTATGGTGGATGGTGTACACGAATCGGCGTGCCGATGCACCGGGAAGAAAGGTTTCTTGGGTTCATGGTACGGATTTAGGTATCGCGTCGTCTGTGGATGGACAGAATTGGACGTACCGAGGAATCATCGAAGGACTAAATTTTGAACATGGCAGAAATACGTTCTGGGCACCTGAAATAATTTGGAATGATGGACTTTACCATATGTATGTGAGCTATATTCAAGGGGTACCAGACGATTGGCCAGGACATGAGAGAAAAATACTTCATTATACAAGTGAAGATCTATGGAATTGGAAGTACCAATCAACATTACAGCTAAGTTCCAACTTTGTGATTGATGCTGCGGTTCACGAGCTCCCAGATGGCCGATGGCGGATGTGGTATAAGGATGAGGCAAATCATAGTCATACATATGCAGCGGATAGCAGTGATTTGTATGATTGGAAAGTGGTGGGGCCGGTTATTGAAGGTCGTCCTCATGAAGGAGCAAACGTCTTCATATGGAAAGAGACGTATTGGATGGTCGTGGATGAGTGGAGAGGACAAGGAGTTTTTCAGTCGCATGATCTGGAGAATTGGGAGAGAAATGGGCTTATCTTGGATGAAAGTGGTACAAGGGAGGATGACCAGGGCTACGGCTTGCATGCGGATGTTCTTGTCAATGATGGGAAAGCATTTATCTTTTATTTTACTCACCCTGGTAGATCAAGTGATGTGGATAATGACTCTTTTGAGGCGAAGCGATCGTCTATTCAGGTTGCAGAGCTAGAATTAGTGGATGGAAAAATAACGTGTAATCGAAATAAAGATGTTGTTTTATCTTTAATAGAGCCGAAATAGTGGGATAGGGTTATGTGAAAGAGACACAAACTCGTTTTTCAAGGAGAACGGAAAATGAAGGTAGAAAAAGTAATAGGAATTGGTTGGGATGTTGGTGGCTGGATGGGGAAAAATCATGGAGTTGCTATATGCCAATGGACGAAGGATAGTAATGAGATTTCTTGGTTAGGGGAACCGACGGAGGTCTCCCTTCCTCCAGGAGGTCTTTTAACACTTCGGGATTTGTTCGCTGCAGTACATTCACCATTACAACTAGAGGATGTAGAGGGTGGTACGCTAGTTGTTATTGGAGTAGATGCTCCGTTAGGTTACCCAAAGGAGTTTATCAGGTTACTAAATGGAGGAACTCCCTCTGTGGGGAGACCGGAGAAGGAGATTCACAATCCCCTTGCGTACCGTACCACTGACATAGAAATTCATCGAGTTTTCGCAAAAAAGCCTTTGTCTGCTGTATTTGATCGGATAGGGAACAATGCTACAACAGCGATGGTACATGCTCGAGTGTGGGAGCAGGAAAACAATTTTAAGGTGTATCCTTTTAGAGACAAGGCGAAAAGTGATAACAGAATCATCGTGGAAGTGTATCCAGCACTGCTAAAGGAGAAAAGGTTTGGAGAGGTCAGGGGAAAATTTAGGCAATTCATGCCACCGAAAACGGAAGCGGGCACGGATGCTTATGATGCTTGTATCTGCGCTCTATTCGGTGTGGCCTTTGGTACGAACGGAAACTTACTTCCTACTTTGAAGGGTCCAGAAGCACATCAGGAGTCGGATGCAAGAGAAGAAGGATGGATTTATTATATAGACCTCACATCAATGTAATTAATAAGAATAAGTTTTTCTTTGGTGGAAGAAAATATAAAAAAAGAGAGTGAGGTGAAGAGCATGGAAATGAACCGCGTGAAACAAATCATATCTTCCCCAAAGGAAATTACAGTTACATATCATGGTGAACCTGTTTGGCTGAAGGATTATAATGAAAATGATAATTCCGTAAAAGTTGTTCCAAATGCAGATTCTGATGATGAAATGGTTTTACCAGCAGATGAGTTAATGGAAGAGCATTAAGGCTAACAAACTCCCTATTCGAAAGAGTATCATACTTCGATAGGGAGTTATTTTTTTTGGGGAAAAAAGGGTGAGATTGGCTTAGGTTAAAGTTGTGCGTTCCCTATTATTACTAACAATGATAGGTCAGTGTGTTACTATTAGAAGAGAGTTTTTGTGGGTTCATTTGTTCAATATGGATGTGCTAAATAGGAGAGCGGTAGAATGTTTTAATGAAATGGGGAAAATACAATGGAACAGGGAATGAAACCACTTGTGGTTGTAATTGCTAGTTTTTCTGGTGGAGGAAAAACAACGATAACAAACTATGTAAACGATAGGATAGAAAATTCTAAAGCACTATTTTTTGATGACTACGATTTTGAAGGTCCTGATGACATTATTTCATGGGTGGATAATGGGGCTGATTATGATGAATGGAACTTATCACCGCTTATTAGTGATGTACAAGTGTTACTTTCTGAGCCTTTGGACTTCATTTTACTAGACTTTCCTTTTGCCTATAAACATTCTAAGATGAGTAAGTACATTGATATTGCAGTGTTTATAGATACTCCATTGGATATTGCAATGGCAAGGAGATTGTTGAGAGACAGTAAGAATAGTTCGGGTGAGAGTATTGCGAAGGAGCTAGAGTATTACCTAACAGATGGCAGACGAGGTTATCTTGAAATGCAAAAGACCATTAAGCCTAGTTCAGATTTTATTGTGGATGGAGCGGATTCTGTTGCTACCATTGCTGAGAAAATGCTTGAGGTAATTCAAGGCAATAATTTTAAAAACCCTTTGTAAGTTTCATTTGCGAATGCAGAAGGAGATGATTTTTTTTATGACGGCTGAAAGTACGTTGTTGGTAATACTATTTGTTTGGCTAGCAATTATTATATCTGTTTTCGTTCTTGTTGTTCTTTCGAAAAAACGGAAGAACAACAAAAAGGGTTCGTGACGGTACTTACATTTCTAAGTCAAGAAGGATCATCAAACATAGGAATACAAGTGAGAGCCATTCTTGTATTCCTTTTTTGCGTCTTATTACAACCAAAATTTATTATTCTAATCACTTTTAACCAAAATGGTTAAAAGTATGTTATCATAAGTTTTAGAGTGCAGTGGGAGGAATGGATACGTGAAAATAGATATAAAATTGTTGGGTCAGATTTTTCTTTCTTTTTTACGAATAGGTCCTGTTACCTTTGGTGGGGGATACGCAATGATTCCACTTATAGAGAGGGAGGTAGTAACGAAAAGAAAGTGGCTTACCCTATCAGATGTTACGAATGTTTTTGCCCTAGCTGAATCAGTTCCAGGGGCTATTGCTATTAATTCTGCTACTTTTATTGGTCACCGAATTGCAGGTGTAAGGGGAGCAATTTGTGCCATGTTGGGCGTACTACTTCCCACTTTTGTAACGGTGATTGTGTTAAGCGTGCTGTTCTTTTCTTTACAGGGAAATCCTCATTTGGAATCTGCTTTTATGGGGATTCGTGCAGCTATCGTTGCTCTTATTGTATATGCAGGAATTAAAATTTCACAAACTGCTATTTTTGATAAAACAAACTTTACGTTAATGGCTGTTATGCTTCTTATTTTATTGTTTGCTCATATTCACCCTGTGGTGATTATCTTATGTGGTGCTCTTCTTGGAATTGCGATTATTAAGTTAAAGAAAAAGCTAGGTTTGGCCATTCAACTAGAGAAACCTTCTTCCCATTCAGAAGGGGAAAAGGAAGGAGCTTAGATCATGATTTTTATAGAATTATTTCTCGTATTTTGTATGATTGGTGCTGTTTCCTTTGGTGGAGGATATGCGATGATCCCTCTTATTGAAAGGGAAGTGACGAGTAAAGGCTGGCTAACCACAAGTGAGTTTACCGATATAATCGCAGTTGCAGGAATGTCACCAGGTCCTATTGCTACGAACAGCGCGACCGTGGTGGGTTACTCTGTTGCAGGTATACCAGGTGCTATCGTATCTTCCTTAGCCATGACACTACCATCTTTAGTCATTATTTTAGTTATTGCTATTTTATTTATGAGATTTAATGAACATGAGTTAGTGAAGTCAGCCTTCTACGGTTTAAGACCAATTATTACAAGTCTGATTATCTATGCAGCTATTAATTTTTCCATCGCCAATGGGGTTATTTCTCCTACTTTTTCACTAGAAATGATCTTATTAGTTTTTATCTTTTTAGGAGCCCTCTTTTCTCTCTTATTCTTAAAAATTCATCCTGCCCTTGTCATTGTGTTATCAGGTATTATAGGAGTGTTTGTTTTTTAAAATGGAAGCAGGAGAACCGTCCCCACTGCTTCTTTGTCTACAGGAAATTTCTTTATCAGATAATCTTACATAACTTCCCACAGGCAATATGGAATGCGTTAAGATAAAAAAACACATGATGTTATCTATTATTACGTGGAGAGGGGATAGGTAAGTATGGCGACAGTATTGAAAAGTCCAGTAGCGTCCACAAATAGTACAGAGTTGACAAAAGATGTGATCAAGGAAAAGAATGTGGAGTTAATTCATTTACAGTTCGTTGATATTGAAGGAATTCTCAAGAGCGTGACTGTTACAGCGGATCAATATGATGATATTAAAAATGGTAAAATCATGTTCGATGGATCATCGATAAAAGGTTTTTCTCCTATCAATAAATCAGATTTGTATTTACAGCCATAAAGCAGGGGATTGGACATACGGAGGAAAGTGGATTCTTTTCCGGAAAAAACTTGCTAGATTGGTTGAAAATTAGAGTAAATATGCAAAAAACGAGTTGCAAATGAGCAGCTCGTTTTTTTGAATGCAAAGATATATTCTGGATGGAAGCACGGGGACGGTTCTCGTGCTTCTTTTTATAGTTATTCTAAATAGAAGCAGTGAGAACCGGCCCCACTGCTTTCCCCACTGCTTCCTACTGCTCGATGATCATGACTCCGTAGGCTTCGAGTGCTGTTGGGCCTGCTACTTTGTTTTGGGTTAACAGGTCTGTTCCACTTGGAAGCTCTACATCTACTGTGGAAGAATTGTGGTTCATGACAAATAGGTAGGAGCGACCTTCTTTTGTTCTTTCTGTTACTTCTACCCCTTTTGGTGCCTGAAGTAGCGGCTTGATTTCCATCTCGTCACACACTGTTTTTACGAAATCTGTTAAAAATGCTGTGTCTGGGCATGTTCCCACGTAATATGCTTTTCCTTTTCCGTAGGAATTGCATGTAATGACTGGGGTTCCTGCGTAAAAGTCAGAGCCATACTGAGCAAGCACTTCTGCTCCTTCCGAATGGATGATATCAAACAGCAAGCTGCACTCATAGCTTCCTTTCAAGCTACCTGCTTCTTTATTCATGACAATTTCATTTTTCTCTTCAGGAGGAAGGGAGTCGATTTCCTCTACCCAAATTCCAAGAAGATCTCGCAGTTCTCCTGGATAGCCACCGAGAGTAACAAGGTCATTTTCGTTCACGATGCCACTAAAGAACGTTGTTACAAACGTTCCCCCATCTTGAACGAATGCTTTTACCTTGTCTGCATATCCCGACTTTACCATATAAAGAACAGGAGCAAAGACGATGTCGTACTTGCTAAGATCTTCTTCCACACTAACCATATCCACAGCGATGTTTTCCTCAAACAAGGCGGTGTAATATTTTTGAACCTCGTTCAGATAATCCAATGCCTTCGATGGCCCACTTGATAATTCTGTTGCCCAGCGGTTTTCCCAGTCATATACGATGGCAACCTTCGCTTGAACTCGGGAATCAAGAAGCTTATCAGAGAGTTGTGATAACTCTCTACCAACCTCTACTGTTTCTCGGAAAACTCTCGTGTTCTCATGACCAACATGCTCAATGACGGCTCCATGGTATTTTTCACAAGCGCCAACAGATCTTCGTAATTGGAAAAACATAATGGTATCTGCGCCACGGGCAACAGCTTGATAGCTCCAAAGACGCATAACACCAGGGCGTTTTAATGAATTATACGGCTGCCAATTTTGTTGGCTAGGCGTCTGTTCCATGAGCATGAACGGCTGACCACTTCGCAAGCCTCTCATGAGATCGTGTCTTAAAGCGGTAGTGCTCACAGGGGTATTGTAGGCTGGATAGTTATCCCAAGAGACAACATCCATTTCCTTGCCCCATTTAAAATAATCAAGCTCACTATATGTTCCCATTAAATTCGTTGTAACAGGTATGTCTGGGTTGTGTTTTCTTAACGCATCTCTTTCAAGTTTGTAGCACTCTAGGAGACTATCAGACTGAAATCTACGATAATCTAATGAAATCCCTTGGAAAAACGTAGCATTTCTCTCTTTTTCTTCACTTAACAGATTTGGGGGAACAATTTCATCCCAATCATAAAACGTATGACCCCAGAATCGAGTATTCCACGCTTTATTTAATGTTTCCATCGTTCCATATTTTTTCTGAAGATAGCTGCGAAAACTTTCCGCGCAGTTTTCACAATAACAGTATCCACCATATTCATTGGAAACATGCCAAATGAGGACGCCAGGATGATCTTTGTATCGTTCCCCTAACTTGTCTGCAATTCGCTCGGAATACTTTCGATAGGTAGGGCTGTTCGGGCAGGAATTGTGTCGGCCACCAAACTTTCTTTTAAGTCCTTGATAATTTACTCGCAATACATCAGGATACTTTTTGGCCATCCAAGCTGGGTGTGCTGCAGTACTCGTTGCAAGACACGTATAAATTCCGTTCTCATATAATCGATTAATTTGCTCGTCAAGCCATTCAAAGTCGTATGTTTCTTCATCAGGCTGATTTAGTGCCCAAGAGAAAACGTTTAGGGTTGCTACATCAATTCCTGCAAGCTTAAACATGCGAACATCTTCATCCCAATCCTCTTTATCCCACTGTTCAGGATTGTAGTCTCCACCATACCAAATCTTAGGGAGTTTCTCGTTAATCATATATAATCACCTTTCCCTTATATTAATATATTTCCATTGTATGTGATTACAAAGTGAGATTATATATAATATAATGGAATTGAATATAAAAATATGGAACAATTTCTCTAGGAGGAAGCGTAGGATGAAAAAACACTTTTTAATCCCATTAAATGAAAGCAAATTACCTCTATTTGCTGAGACGATCGGTATCAATCCTGCCCAAGAACTTATTACCCGTCCTAATGGATATCCTTACTATCATTGGATTCAAACGGTCAGTGGACAAGGAACAATTACGCTTGAACATCAAAAGCTGGATTTGCAACCAAATAATGGAGTTTTCCTATTGCCACATACTACCCATTCCTATAAAAAGGAGCAAGGGAACTCTACTCCTTGGAAAACACTGTACATTACGTTTGATGGAAGCATGGTAGAGGAGATGTTAATTACACTAGGACTCTATCAAACTGGGTTTTATCAATGGGAGCAAGAAGCACCTATCTCCACGTACATTGCAGATGTTTTACAGGAAAGTAAGGAAACAACAGACAGTCTTAGCGTTCGGGCATCCACTCATGTGTATGAGTTTCTTCTACTGTTAAAAAAGTATGGGAAAACGAAGAAGAGTAGTAGTAAAGAAACAAGTAGCTTATTAACGTTATATTCCCTTATAGAATGGATGAAAGATCATCTTTCTCATGCGGATGTAGGTCTAGAAGATATGGCAATGTTTATGAATACTTCGAAACGACACTTGAATTCGCTGTTTCGTAAAAACTTTCACGTTACGCCTTATGCGTACTTTGTGAATTTACGAATCCAGCAAGCAAAGAAGTTACTATTAGAGAATAGTAGAGTGACCATTGGAGAAATTGCCGAAAACGTAGGATTTCGATCCACGAGTCATTTTGTGGCTACTTTCAGAAAAATGGTGGGGATTACTCCGGAGAAGTACCGGAATTTAAATGGAGTGTTTGCTTAGGGGAGACCATGATGCAAACTGCCATGCCTTGAATTCTCCCCCTCGTAAATACTTTTTAAAGCCATGCTTGACTAGAACGTATATTCGTAATATGATGCAAGTAAATACATAAGAACGAACGTTCCTTTGTGAAAGAGTAGTGATGACTATGGAAAAACCATGGACGGATCATGATCGGTTATTCAAAGAATTAATATCTACTTTTTTTGAAGAGTTTATGCTTTTATTTTTCCCAACAGCCCACGAACAGATTGATTTTTCCGATACTCGCTTTTTGTCTCAAGAACTATTTACAGACGTAACAGAAGGAGACAGACATCAAGTTGACTTATTGGTGGAAACAAAACTAACGGGAGAAGACAGTCTCATCATTATTCACGTAGAACCGCAAGCCACGTACCAGAAACACTTCCATGAAAGAATGTTTATTTACTTCAGCCGAATCTACCAAAAACACCGCCGTAAGATAGTACCCATTGCCGTTTTTAGTTATGACATCCCACGAGATGAACCAAATTCACTAACGATGAAATTCCCTTTTGTTGAGTTAGACCGGTCGAGAGAGTCGTTAATCACTGGTTTTTTCGAAACGTATTTGGCACTAACAGAGGAAGAAGAACGTCAATTTAGGATGAGGTGAAAGCAATGGATTCAAAGGAGGGGGAAAGAATTATGGAGGTTATCTCTTCGTATGAAAGAATAGGGAGAGAGCAAGGTCGTGAGGAAGGTTTTGTTCAAGTAGCAAAACGAATGTTATCAAAAGGGAAACTAGTTGATGAAGTTGCAGATCTAATAGGTTTGTCTATCCAGGATGTTGAACGATTAAAAGAAGAACTATCGGACGAATAATACTATGGAGTTGGTAAACCTGGATCAAAGGTAGATAGGAAAAAATATTTATATGCACAATATACTCTAAAAGGAGAGCTTTTTTGGGAAGGGGATTTATGGATCGACACTAATAATATAGAAAAGAGATAGTGTAATTGTTTTACTTAGCTAACCAATAACCTCATACAAAGACTACACAATTTCCACGCAATGAGAATTCTACATGATCACGCGTATCATACACCAATTTCTCCTTAACACAAAAGATTACTTTGGACTAACACAATATTATTGTTCAAATGTAATGAAAAGATTTCGTGCTTGAGGGTTCTTTGAATGTAGCACTGTTTTTCCACCCATGCTCAAGCAGCCACTTCTATAAAGATATTCTCACTACAAAATACAAAATTTCATTATCAAAAAACTATATTAATAGATAAATGGAGGTTCTTTATTATGTTAAGAGTGCTATCCCTAGCAGTTGGTAAGTCATTCAAGATGGTTGAGGAGTATCAGGTACATGCTTTTCCATATCCACGCACATATAAATTTGACTATGTCACCTTTAGAAAGCCAGGTAGTATCATGACAGACTTATATACTGTTTATAACACGGTAGTATTTGATCCAATTAACGACGATATAACAGAAGCAACAAACGACTTACCTAAAGAAGAGAAGGCGCGGATTGTCGCTTACGTAGATATGCGGAAAAAAACACGATTAGGATTCTCCGATTCAGATACACCCTACATATTTTGGGTTCTTAAATGGGAAGAGTCTCTTGAGCATAAACCAAGACTTGAGAGAGGGCATGCTAATCCTGTGTATTATCGCTACGAAGATTTAGTGAGTGGTGATAGGATTGTTATTGCAGCATCGAAACGTGACAAGATAGATAGTATATGTATTTGATGGAGTGGTTTAAGGTATCATGCAACTTCAAAAAAAAGTGAGAGGATGAGGGCACTAAAAAAGTATTGATACACTTTAATTAGTGTCCTTGTTAAATGCTAAAATCTATTAATGGGGTATTATTTTTAATTATATAGGAAACAAATGGAAGTAGCGGAATGATAAACGTTGTTTTGTGTAGAAGAAGTGATGAGATAGGTCGAATCTAGTTGATTCAGCCGAGTCTATCATTCGAGTCTAGTTAATCTGGAAAAAGCTCATACACAATATTTTTCCAAAGGAAATGGAATGAATAAATCGGAGGTAAATCTTATGGTAAAAGCAATAAAGCTTGCAGATCTTATTGATGAGTTGGACTTTCAATTTGAGGGCTATCAACCTATGTGAATAAAGAGACAGGTAAAATAGTAAGTGCTTCCGTTGAGTTGTTGGGTTTAGTAGAAGATGGGGAAATAGAAGAGGGTGACAGCCATCCGAATTTTGAGCAGGAAATGATGGAAGATGCTTTTGATATTGTTGATAACTTTGAAAACTACATTGAACTTCCATCGGGGTTTGATATCGACTCATATTCTATTATGGAGGATTTTTGTAATGAGGTAAAGCCTGAGAATGGGAGTGATAGACTTTGTAGAGCCATTCGAGGGAGAGGTGCTTTTCGAAGATTTAAAGATCTCATCATCGAATTAGGTGTCGCGGAGAATGGCACAGCTATGAAAGAAAGCGATGGAAGGAAATAGCAAAGGAATGGTGCCGTGAGTATGGGATTAAGTATGAAGAGGAAAGAGAAGGATAGAGGAAAGTATATTTCCAGTGCGAAAAGGTGGTTCTTAGGCTTAACTAATTGGACAATTAGTTGGGTACAAGAAACGTCTTCTTTTTATATGGTAACGTTTACTTTTTATCGTGATAATTTTATACTTAGTTGTGAACAATGTTATTATTTTTCGGGCTATCACATGTAAACTAAGTATATAAAGGAGTAAAATATGAAAACTTTTAAGAATCCAATACTTCCAGGTTTTTATCCGGATCCATCCATTTGCAGAGTGGGAGAGGACTATTATCTTGTGACTTCTTCCTTCGCCTATTTTCCAGGTGTACCTATTTTTCACAGCAGAGACCTCGTGAACTGGGAACAAATTGGACATGTGTTAGATAGGCCATCCCAGCTTCCATTAGAGGGGCAAGGGGTGTCACGGGGTATTTTTGCCCCAACGATTCGATATCACGACGGTGTTTTCTATATGATAACAACGAATGTAGGAGCTGGAGGTAACTTTTTTGTTACTGCAAAAGATCCTGCAGGACCGTGGTCAGATCCATATTATTTAGATGCGCCGGGAATTGATCCTTCCTTGTTTTTCGATGAAGATGGGAAAGTGTATTATCACGGTACACGACCAGCTCCTGAAGGGGAAAAGTACAGTGGGAACTGGGAAGTGTGGCTGCAAGAGCTTGATTTAGAAACGAAAAAGTTAATAGGAGAACCTATTGGGTTGTGGAGAGGTGCGTTAAGGGATGTTATTTGGCCAGAAGGTCCTCATATCTATAAAGTAGATGATTACTATTATTTGATGATTTCGGAAGCAGGAACAGGGCATCATCATGCCGTTTCTATAGCACGAAGTAAGACGATTACAGGTCCTTATGAAGGAAATCCAGGAAATCCAATCCTCACCCACAGACATTTAGGCAAAGAGTATCCTATTGTAAATGTTGGGCACTGTGACCTTGTGGAAACGCAGCATGGAGAATGGTGGGCAGTTGGTCTGGCATCGCGAATTTACGGAGGATATTATCGTAATCTTGGGAGAGAGACATATCTGCTCCCAGTGATATGGGAAGATGGCTGGCCAATCATGAGTCCAGGAACTGGGAAGTTGGAAATGGAGTATCCACTGCCAACTTTACCAGAAGGAAAGTCCGTTATCCCTTCTGTATGTGATCATTTTGATAATGTGAAGCTTGATCTTAAGTATAACTTCTTACGTTCTGCAGAAGGAGAATTCTATAGTTTGTCGGAACGTCCTGGATTTTTACGCCTAAAGCTGAGACCTCAAAAGTTATCAGAACTCGATACTCCTAGCTTTGTTGGGAGAAGACAACAACACATCGATTTTGCTACTTCTACTGTGATGGAATTTACTCCTGAGAAAGAGAATGAAGAAGCCGGGATTGTGCTACTTCAAAGCAATGAGTTCCACTTCCGCTTTGTTTTTACCAAAAAAAGAGATGGTGAAAGTGTAGTGAGGTTAGTGAAATGTGCAGGTGGAGAAGAAGAAGTGTTACAGGAAATGCCGTTAAACGTATCTAAGTTATATCTGAAGGTTGCGGCTCGCGGGCAGGATTATAGCTTTTATGTTGGAGAAACATCGGATTCGTTCGAGCCGCTGATGGAAAACGTAGATGGACGAATTTTAAGTACGGATGTTGCGGGAGGATTTGTAGGAGCGGAATTAGGTTTATATGCAAGCTCAAATGGTGAAAGCAGTGACAATAAAGCTTATTTTGACTGGTTTGAGTATGTAGGGGTGTAATAGGGAGTGGAAGCAGTGGGGACGGTTCTCTTTGCTTCCTTTCCCTTTTAAAAGGACCTTCTCTAGTGTTTTGAAGACGGAAGACATTAGGGAGAAGGTCCTTTTTCTATGTTTATTCTTTAATCTTTTTTGCTAAGTCAACCAGGATATATACGATATTATCTTCTCCTGTTTCTACGCTTACTACATTCCCTTTCCGACCTTTCAGTTTAATTCCATCGCCTTCTTCTGGAACGCTTTCTCGAGTCTGACTTAAAACATGATCGTTCTTTTCATAAAAAATAATATTGTACATGTAAATCACCCATTTCCTCTAAGCATTAAAGTTTCTTCGATATGAAATATATGATGAGATTGGTGTTTAAACACTCCTTTTTTTATAAGACGTGAAAAAAGTTGATACTTTTGAGGTAGAAAAAGGAAGAGTAAATAGCTACACGCCTCCGAGTTTAGAAGGAAGCAGAGAGAACCGTCCCCTCTGCTTCCATTAGTTTGTGTGAAAAATACATATCTGGGGATACTATCCGTAATTAGATGTGTGAATAGGAGTGGTATCCATGACGGAAAATGAAAAGAAAAGACAGAAAACAGTTTTTAAAGATAACCAAGAGTTAGTTCCTGAAGGCAGCTTACCAGGCGGTAGGGAGGATCGAAGCGATAAGATGGGTTCGGTAAATTCAGAAGAAATCCGATTTAAGAATGCAGATGACATATATGATGAGTATCAGTGATTATAGTCTACTGTAATAGGTCGGTGAGTTCGGAAGAAGTACAACCAGGAACTGCGTCTAACAGTGAGAGCAGGGCGAAAACAGATTCTACAGAGGAAGAAAATTTCTCTAGTTCAGAGGGGGAAGATAAAAGAGAATACATGTATGCTAGCTAGGAGACATGTGTTTCCTAGCTTTTTCATGTGCTAGATTTTTAAAAAAAAGAGCGATTTCCCTTAGAATGCACTTGTCATTCTTGAGGAAACCGCTCATTACCTTCTATGATTATATCATAAGCTAACGTGCATCGTAACATGTAAGTATATCCATTAGTGACTCAGAAAAAAATAAAAAAATGCAAAGAATGTAGTATAATCAAGAAAAAGAGTCTATAAGTAATATAACGATATATTTCAATAAATCAAATGTGTAATTTTGGGGAATTTACGTTATATTCCTAGATTTTTTCTAGTGCTCTTAGGTTGCTGTTTATAAGGGTAACAACGTTGTTAATGATCATTGGCAATAACCTTTTTTCTATAAGAGAGCAAAGTGTGTTTTTATACTATAAGAATAGGAGGAGATGTAAGAATATGAATGTAAACCAATTACCACAAAAAATTGCTGCAACGATTGAATCACAATTTGTAGATGGGTATCATCCTCAAGCTGTAGTAAAGTGGAACTATGTTGCAGGGATGACAATGAAAGCATTTGACTGGCTAGCAGATTTAACACAGGAGGATCAATATCGTGATGTAATGAAGCGGCATATAGATTATTACATACAAGAAGATGGCTCGATTAAGAATTATCGTGTGGAAGAGTACAATTTGGATCATATAAATCAAGGGAAAAATTTATTTTCTCTTTTAAAGCTTACTGGTGAAAAGAAATATGAAAAAGCAATTCAGCTTCTTTTTACTCAATTGGAGGGTCAGCCAAGAACAAGTGAAGGTGGTTTTTGGCATAAGAAAATTTATCCTTTCCAAATGTGGCTAGATGGGGTATACATGTCCTCCCCATTTTTAGCAGAATATTCAAAGACATTTGATTTCCCACAAGGATTCGATGACGTTGCGAATCAAATCCTATTAATTGAGAAGAGAACAAGAAATCCAATAAATGGTCTCTTACATCATGCCTGGGATGAAAGTGGAGAACAAAGATGGTGTGACAAGGAGACAGGGAAATCTTTTCATATATGGGGAAGAGCTATAGGCTGGTATGTTATGGCTATTGTAGATTCACTAGAGCATTTTCCTAAAAATCACCCTAAACGAGGTCAAATCATGGGGATATTCGAAAGACTAGCACATGCGATTAAAGATGTACAAGATCATGAAAGTGGTCTTTGGTATCAAGTAATGGATCAGAATGGTAGAGCCGGGAACTATTTAGAAGCATCAGGATCATGCATGATAACATATGCATTAGCAAAAGGTATTCGCTTAGGTTATCTATCAGGTATTGATCGTGAGGTAGTAGAACGTTCCTTCGAAGGAATAGTGAAACACTTCGTTACGGAGGATGAAAAGGGTGTACATCTTCATTCAATATGTAAGGGTGCAGGACTAGGTGGAGCGAAAAACTATCGTGATGGGTCCTATGAATATTATGTGAAAGAAGAAGTGGGTAGCGATGTGATTATGGGGCTAGCACCGTTCCTTTTAGCTAGTGTGGAAATGAGTAAGAGTAAAGCATAAGGTAAGATTATTCTTGCTTCGGAAGCAGTCCGTATTACGTCATTCTTTTCGTAAAGTAACCAATACGTATCACGACTTCAGTCTTCCCATCAATCAATAACGTTTCTCTATGAAAACTAATAGAAACAGAGGAAGGTACAACGAGCAGCAGAGAAAATATGCTTGTTGTGCCTTCTTTTACTTTTCTCTTCGTTACTAAAGAGCTTAAAACCAACAAAAGGAAAAATAAAAGTAGACTTAAGAATTCGTAAGGACTTTTCGTTTCTATACTAGGTCTATCTCGATTTCCTGATGAGGCAGGAGGGGATTAACGAAATTTTCTGTTTGTTTAGGCTAGAACAATACTTCCGGATGATTTAAAATGAGAGTATCTTCTTTGATGGGAGGTTACGATGAGGAAAAACTTGTCTTATATTTCATTTATTACATTGATAGTAATGTTGCTTATTTAGGGTTGGGTGTCGGGAAAATAAGAGGGGATGTAGGAACGGGAATATTAGTGGTCGGACTTTTTTTTCGTTCATAATAGCTCTATTTTCTGAGAAAAGTATAGTGAAAACCATATCGTTCCTTCTAATTTTCGGAGTGATTGGAATCTATGGGATATGGATCTTTGCCTTAATATCAGGGTTAAAGGAACAGAGTACTCATGATTTTATTTTTGTTTTTTGTTAGAAATATTTCGTATGGCAAAGGAAGCGGGAGAACCGTTCCAAATGCTTCCGGAAATGGGGTGAAAATATGAGCTATGAAATCGTGACATTGCCGGCTTATCGTGCAGTAGGTTTAAAATGGGAAGGTACCTTTTCTGATATTGTACCGCATTTGAAAGAAACGATTTCAGAAATGGAAAACCGCGCTGGTGAATTAGAGGAAAAGTTGAACCCGGCTATTCAGTTAGGTTTATCTTACCATGTGATTGAGAATGGTTTTGCGCATTACTCAGTATTTGAAGTGAGCGAAAAGCAGGAAACCCCTTCTGGAATGATAGAAATAACTGTGCCTAAATGGACATATGTGAAGACGTCACATAAAAAAGGGGAAAATATTGGGAAGACCTATGCAGAATTACATAACTGGTTATCCGAAAGTGATTATACTGCATATAGAGAACCAGGTGTAGATTACTATGACCTTTATTTGCCTATTAAGCATGAGCATTATCCAGTTTATCGAGATCCGAATGATCCGCATTTTGATATTTATATACCCGTTGTGAAAAAATGATGGTCTCTATTTTAGTGAAGTAACACAAGAGAGTTTACTAAGTGGGGCCAACTACTTAGTTAAGGATTATTGTAGAATACATAGAGAGCATACCCTCGAAGATACTCTCTTTTTTGTGTGAAACTATTTCGTGGATCAAAAGGAGAACTGACCCCAATGCTTCCTACTTGATATCTCCACCATCTATCGCAATTTTTTCAATCCATTTTTTATACACTGGACCTAAATACAAAAGTAGAATATCGATAAGTGTAACTAGTAAAGTGGACTTTATTTTTATAAGCTTCATACTTTTTAGGATATTATCACTGATAAATTTAATAATAAGTACTACTACCTTTACTTTCATGTTTTCAGTATACGCTAACAGCGTTTTAATCGCTGACATCATGCTTGAATAGGAGGTTTCCATTTTATGTTGTTCCTTCATTGAGTGAAATCTGCCTCTGCCAAAACTTAATAAATGGAACATTTCTAACAGAACTAAACTGTTGATACCTGTCACCTGTACCATATTATAAAGGGATAACTTTTGGATGAGTGAATTTCCTTTTTTTAAAAGACGAAGCCATTGATCACTTAAATGAAAATATAGATAGATTAACACTAGCGTGTATCTTGTTTTCCATCTGAGGTTTTTAAAAATCCCCTTTTTTATAAAGAGTTTTTCAATAATTGCAAAATAAATAGCAAATCCCATTTTTACGACCCAATTAAGTCTAAATGCAGTTATAAACAAAGCTGTGAACGGAACATACACTGCTTGAGATAAAATTGCTCCTGAAATATCGTCTAAAAAATTTTTTCTTAAAGAATTTTGGCTTATATCTATATAAATGTAGAAAAGAGAGTATTACGTACTCAAATAGATACGCTATTCCCATGTTGGAAAGGAGCAATACAACGAAGGGTTTTCTATTTTTTATTTTTGTAAAAGTAAACATGAGTAATGCTGAATGAATGACGAACAAAATGATATAAGGATATTTTTTCTTTTTTTCAAAAAACACACAAACTCCCCTTTCCGTAAAAGAACTATAGTTATTATTTCCTAAATAGTTTTAATTACACACTATTTTTCCTTTGTCGCGAAACGTTTCGACATTCGAAAGAAGCAGTGAGAACCGTCCCCACTGCTTCCTTAGTCTTCTTTTTTTAGTGTTTTAAAGAGGCTTGGTGTGTTTTTGTCTAGAGTAACTTTTTGCGCCAATCTATGTGTATCTTCTGTTTTTTTCTTATTTGGTCGTATGGTAATGAGTGACGCGATTGCTGCTACTCCACCAAATGCTGCTAATACAACATAAATAAAATCTGAAGTTCCTTTCATCATGAGTGCAATAATAGGAGGGCCAGCTGCAACTCCAATATACCTCATACTGCTATAAAAGGAGGTGATTGTGCCTCTTTCCTCTTTTTCAATTCCTTCTGTAATTAATGAATCGAGACATGGAAGGGAGATCCCAATCCCAATTCCTGCAATAGTCATTAGTCCAACAATAATAAATAATTTTTGTTCTGGTTGGATGAAAATCAATGAACCTAGAACGAGAATATACCCAGAAAAAATCAGCCATTTCATGAAGTTTTTACTGCTACCGATTTTTTTTCCAGTGAAATAAGCAGCGCTACACAAAAAAAGGAGTGGCACAGCTAGAATAAGACCTCGATTAATTCCGTTGATACGATATTGGTTTTCCAAGAGATTAGACAAATGAAATTGAAAGCCAAACAAGACGAACATACTAATGCCACCGATGAGGAAAACGCCGACCAACCATCGGGCATTGTCTTTAAAAATGATTTTAAAATTTCGGAAGAACTCCCCGAATTCTTTATGTGCCTCTTCCCCCTTTGGAGGTCTTACAAGAAACGCAACTAATAAGATAGAAATAAGTGTAATTGCAGGTACGACAACAAAGGGGAAATACCAGACAATCAATGCAAATAAGGACCCTAATATAGGACTGAGCACTTTCCCCATCGTGTTTGATGTTTCGATGAAACCGAGGCCCTTACTAACATCCTTTTCATTATCAAACATGTCACCAACAGTGGGAATAACTACAGGGAATGCACCAGAAGCCCCTATTCCTTGGATAAACCGACCGACTAGTATAAAGATATAAGGGTTCGGTAATCTCCAAGCGGCAAAAGCACAAACAGCTCCTCCAATTCCCGTTAAAATTAAACTGGGAATAATGATTTTTTTTCGTCCGTATTTATCTGATAAATATCCTGAAATAGGTATAAGGATAATCGCAACAATGGAATACATAGTAATGATGAGACTGGATTGAAAGGCTGTTATCTCCAATTCCCTTTCCATTGTAGGCAAAACAGGTATAAACATGGAATTCCCTAACGTTACTATCAATGGTATGGATGCGAGTGCTGTGAGATCTAATTTCTTCTTCATGGTAGCTAATCTCCTTTGCGAACTACATACATCAAACACAACATTCTCATATAGATTGATAATAGTTAGAATAATTTATACTGCAAAAAGATGGTAACCTTTGTTTTTGCTTATTGGAGGTCTTTTATTCGTACTATGTTTAGTTAAGTTAGGAAAAATAAAAAAGAATATATCGCCTAGTAGGATATACTCTTTTTTTATTATGATTTCCTTTCCTAAAAGGAATAACGAATCTTAGGCTCTGACTGAATGATATACTTTCCTTCTTTTTCCATGAGCGTTAGCAGGTAAGGTTGTGGATTACCTGGCACGGATATGATCGCATAGGGCGGTTGATCTGAGTCTGCCTCCGTTATTAGCTTATATGTAACGTATGTATTGGTGCCTGCATGAAATCTTCGTAGAATGCTTTGATGTTTCTCTTCACAGAACAATGCTTCATGTAAGTTGGAACTAGAAAGTTCTTTACCTATTAATGTTCTTAACCTCGTTAGTACAACTGCTTTTTTAATCACTTCTTATTTCCTCCTTACTTTCTTTTTTTGTGGCTGAAACTCCGAAAACTGTGCTTTACGCTTTATTGCTATAATCTTCATTTTACCTTTCAAGAATAATATTTGCCAAGGATTCTCGGTTAGATACTTTTGGTGATGGAAAGTTCAATAGAGAAGAAGAGAAGGGAAGTTATTTATTTGCATGAGGCAGGTCATCTTGGTAAAAACTATGTGTGTTAATAACTTGATAGGAAAGACTTTACCTTTACCTTATATTAGTTGCAATGCGAAGGGAACGGGATTTTTATCATTTCTCAAGAACAACAGTCACTAGGTTATCGGCTATAAATCAGTGATTTATTTGGAAACTCGAAGGAAGCACGAAGAACCGTCCCCACTGCTTCCAAAGGAGGGAAACTCGAATGAGTGATACTGATTTTTATTATATAAAAACAAATGGTATAACACTATATACTGCTGTTGCTGGACCGAAAGAGGGCCTGCTCGTTATCCTTTTGCATGGATTTCCGGAATTTTGGTATGCTTGGAAAAATCAAATAGATGTGTTAGCGGAAGCGGGATATCGTGTTGTTGTTCCTGATCAGCGAGGATACCATCTGAGTGATAAACCTAAAGAGATAGATCAATATACATTAGATAAACTAAGGGATGATGTAATAGGGTTATTGGAACATTTCGAAAGAGAAAAGGCTGTGATCATCGGACATGATTGGGGAGCTTTAGTAGCATGGCATATTGCTTCAACACGCCCCGAGATTGTAGAAAAGCTGATACCTATTAATGCACCTAATCCCGTTATTTTTACAAAAAATATGATTAAGCACCCTTCTCAACTTATAAGAAGCTCTTATATGTTATTTTTCCAAACCCCAATAGTTCCAGAAAAAATATTGTCTGCAAATCATTTTACATTAGTTAAGGAGACGATGATTCATTCGGCTAATCCACAGACTTTTACTAAGAAGGATCTTGAACAATATGAAGCTTCATGGTCAATAGAAGGGGCCTTCATGAGTATGTTGCATTGGTATCGAGCGTTACGGGAAGGTAGTATCTCTCAATTATCGGAAAAACAAGTTACCGTTCCTGTTAGAATGATTTGGGGAAGAAACGACTCTTTTTTGTCTTTAGAATTAGCGAAGGAAAGTATGAACATTTGCAGAGATGGAAAGTTGATCATGGTGGATGAGGCTACTCACTGGGTTCATCATGAACAGCCAAGAATATTGAATTGGTTGCTTCTATCTATGATTCAGGAGAGAGTGTTTCATCCTGTATCCTGATGTGATGAAGGAAGCAGTGAGAACCGTCCCCGATGCTTCCTTACCTGCTTTTTTTAGTAACTAATCCGACATACATCATGACACTTGGAATAAGAGAAATAATGAAGTATAGGAAGAAGCTATGTAGTTCTTTCCCTTGTTGACCTAATGGAATCCACTCAATAAATGGCAACGCATAAGGGAAATAAAGGAAATTGAAATATAACCAATTCCAACCCATTTTACCTGGGAAAATACTTACTATAGCTGTTAAAAGTACACCTATAATTGCAACGCAAGATGTTCCTTTTATATTTTGGTTTTGATTGCTTTTAACAAGAAACTTTCTACCTAGGATAAAATATAGTGTGAAAACTAATAAGAACCAAATTCCATAATATAATCTGTTATTATCAAGGTTTTGGCCAAGAAATAATACAGGTAACGAAAGTGAAACGATAAATACGTGAATAGCAAATGACTTCAGATTATTTTTTACGACCAAACGAAACACATCCTCCCCGTTTTGTTTAGGTGTAATTCATTCAGCATAGTTGCCGTCTAATGAATGACTACCACCATCATGATCTACTGAAAATGATGTATCACCGAAATCTTCCTCTCTGTACATTTATACTGTAACATTAATTTCACCTTTGTATCTTGAATCTTACAAGTGTTACTAAGCTTTAAATTTTACAAAAAAATAATATCCACTCTTTAAATTAGACGGAGCTTGAGATTCTAAAGTTTCACAGGTTTTTCGTGAGACGAAGGAAGCAGCGAGAACTGTCTCCGATACTTCCTTCTATTGTGATTCTAGGTTATTCTAGTAAGAAAATAGTTTTTATTTGAATTTGTTTCGAAAACCGAAGGAAGCAGTGAGAACCGTCCCCAATGCTTCCTTCCGAATGGGAGGGTGATGGATGATGAGGATTCTTGTTGTGGAAGATGATAGGACAATTGCTTCGGGGTTAGATTATTCCTTGCAGCAGGATCAGTTTCTTACTGTTCTTTGTTATGATGCTACTTCTGCCAAGAAGGTGGTCGAGGATCAGATAGGGGAGATTGATCTATGTTTATTTGATTTAGCGCTTCCGGATGGTAGTGGGTATGATTTGTGTAGGCTTGTTAAGGCAAAGAAAGATATCCCTGTTATCTTTTTGACGGCGAATGATGATGAGGTGAATGTGGTGATGGGGCTTGATATGGGGGCGGATGATTATATTGCGAAGCCGTTTCGAATCCGGGAGCTTTTGTCTAGAATAAAAACGGTTCTACGAAGATATCATAAGCAACCACAAACTACGGCAGTCATCGAAATTCAGCAAATTAAGGTCAACACAAATGAGGGGAAAGTGTATAAAAACGGGGAAGAGGTCCTCCTTACCGCATTAGAATATCGGCTTCTCCTTATTTTTGCCAATCATCTTGGACAAGTTCTCACGCGGAATCAGTTGTTGGAACGGATCTGGGATGTGGCAGGAGACTTTGTAAATGACAATACGTTAACAGTGTACATAAAGAGATTACGAGAGAAGCTTGAGGATGATCCGCAAAAACCTACATTGATAAAAACGGTACGAGGTCTCGGATATAAGGTAGGTGATTAGTATGCTTCGTAATCGAGAAGTTCAGCTTCTAATTTTAGTCATGGGCATCATCAGTCTCGTTGCTATTATCATTGGTGTCCTACTCTCCCCTACAGCAGCGATTCTAACGAGCATCACCTCTGTGCTGTTGATCAGCTGTTGTCTCCTTTTTACACGTTGGAGGTATAAGGAGTTGGAGAAGCTTTCAGGCTATCTCCGACAAATTAGCTCAGGGGATGATCGGTTGGATATTCGGGATAATGAAGAAGGGGAGCTTAGTATTCTGAAAAATGACATCTACAAGATGACGTTGATGTTGTCGGAACAAAGTTCTTCCCTTCAGAATGAGAAAATCAAGCTCATGAATGCGATTAGTGATATCTCCCATCAGTTGAAAACACCGCTCACTTCCATGACAGTTATGGCGGATCTTTTAAGCGACCATCAACTTGATGAGGAGAAGCGAAAGGAATTTACGGAAAACATTTTGATACAGCTTGAACGGATGGACTGGCTTGTTTCGGCACTTTTAAAGATCTCGAAAATTGATGCAGGAACGGTTTCATTTAAAAAGGATACAATTCCTGTGTCTCAGCTTATCCAAAAAGCGACGAATCCTTTGCTTATTCCTATGGATATTAAAAATCAACGTCTGATTATCGAGGGAGAGGAAGACGCTTTCTTCCGTGGAGATCTAAATTGGACTGCGGAGGCCTTGATTAATATGTTGAAAAATGCAGTGGAACATACCGACGAAGGTGGACAGATTACCGTTTCTTTTTCAGAAAATACCTTGTTCACGGAAATACGTATTGCGGATAATGGTAAAGGGATTCCGAAAAAAGATCTTCCTTTTATCTTTAAGCGGTTTTATAAAGGTTCCAATGCCAGTGATGGAAGTATTGGGATTGGTTTGGCGATGGCTCATACCATTATTACGAGTCAGGATGGGGATTTGACGGTGAAGAGTGAGGAAGGCAAGGGAACTGAATTTCGACTCAAGTTTTACAAAAAAATCATTTAAATCCTTAAGTGACGAAACTGTCACTTTCGAGTCACGGCAAAGTCATTTTAGACAGATATAGTGAAGGTACAAAGAAAACAGGAGGAAATATCATGGAAATATTACGAATTGAAAATCTGTCTAAAGTGTATGGAAAGGGAGAGACTGCCGTGAAGGCGTTAGATAATATCTCTTTCTCTGTGAAAAAAGGAGAGTTTCTAGCAATTATCGGCCCGTCTGGTTCTGGAAAATCGACGTTACTACATTTACTTGGTGGGGTGGATCGGCCAACAAGTGGGAAAGTGTTGGTGAACAACACAGATATTTATTCGCTTAATGAAACTCAGCTTGCTATTTTTCGCAGAAGGCAAATCGGGTTGATTTATCAGTTCTATAATCTCATCCCTATCTTAACCGTAGAAGAAAATATTACGCTGCCACTGCTCTTAGATGGGCATAAGGTGGATCAGAAGCAGTTCAACGATATTGTGAAAATCTTAAACTTGGAGAACAGGTTACAACATTTACCCAATCAGCTATCAGGAGGTCAGCAGCAGCGTGTTTCCATCGGCCGTGGATTGATTGCCAATCCAGCGATTATGCTTGCGGATGAACCTACAGGAAATTTGGATAGCAAAAATAGCGGTGAAATAGTGGATCTGTTAAAAATGTTTAATAAAACGTTTAATCAGACACTTATTGTTATTACCCATGATGAGCGAATTGCACTCCAGGCCGACCGTATTCTTTCTATTGAAGATGGAAAGATTGCGAACGATGAGGTGATTCGTCCATGAATATCATGAACAAACTAACGTTACGTCATCTATGGGAAAACAAAAGACGGACGATTGTAACGATTGTAGGTACCATTATTTCGGTTGCGATGATTATGGCAGTAGCGACACTTGCCGTTTCCTTTATGGATATGATGAAGCGATATACCATTGCAAATGATGGAGAATGGCATGTGCAGTATAAGCAAGTGGATGAAAATCAGGTAGACATTATTATGGAAGATGACAATACGGAATCTGTGATTTTGTCTCGAGAAAAAGGGTTTGCTCTTCTGGAGAATGACCAGAGTGACAGGAAACCATATCTCCATATCAAAGAATATAGTCCGGAGGTCTTTGAGTACTTCTCTCTCGAATTGGTGAAAGGGAGATTGCCCGCATCGGAGAATGAAATCGTTCTTTCTACCGAGGTTGTTGAGAAAGGAAAGGTAGATTATCAGCTTGGTGATCAGCTTTCTCTCGATGTGGGACAGCGTGTGATGGATGATGAAGAAGCGGGAATGATGACGCTCGGTCAATATGACAGTCTACAAATGGGAGAGATCACAGAAAAGCTTCATCATACTAGTAGGGAAACGTATACAGTGGTGGGATTTATTGCCCCACCAACTTGGGTTCCATCATGGTCACCTGCATTCTCAAGCATTGTTTATCTTGATAAGAGTATGGTAACGACGGAGAGCCCAGTAAATGCCTCTGTTGTTTTAAAAAAGGTGAATCGAAGTATTTACGAAAATGCGAGTGAATTGGCTGACAAAATGAAGATGGAGAATCCTGATGAAGGAGTGAGTTTCCATAGCGAATTACTTCGTTATTATGGTTTTACAAATAATGACAGGTTAGCGAATACGCTGTATTCCTTGTCGGCAATTATTATGTCGGTAATTATGGTTGGCTCTGTAGCACTCATCTACAATTCCTTTGCTATCTCTGTTTCCGAGCGTTCCCGTCATTTAGGGATGCTTTCTAGTGTTGGTGCTACGAAAAAGCAGAAAAGGAACTCTGTCTTTTTTGAAGGGGCTGTGATCGGGGCCATTAGTATTCCGATTGGACTAGTAGCTGGGGTGCTTGGAATTGGTGTGACTTTTCTGTTGCTAAATTCATTTATAGACGTGGACGATGTGTTAGGAATGAATCAAGAATTAAAGACTGTCGTGACACCAATTTCTATCCTAATTGCTGTCTTGGTGTCTAGTGTGACAATCTTCATTTCTACGTATATGCCGGCAAGAAAAGCGTCGAAAGTAACGGCGATTGATGCAATCCGACAATCAGCGGATATTAAGCTTACCAGAAAAGGAGTAAAGACATCTCCAATCGTCCGCAAGCTCTTTGGGATGGAAGCTGAAATTGGATTAAAGAACTTAAAACGAAACAAAAGGAAATACCAGATAACCGTATTTTCCCTAGTGATTAGTATCGTACTCTTTTTAGTTGTATCCTTCTTTACAACGAGTTTGGAAAAAGGGTTGGAGCTTTCTCAAGGGGGATATGATTATGATATTCAAGCTTACGTTTGGGGTTCTGATCAGGAAAATATTGATTCTATGTACGTTGCTATGAACGGAATGGAGGATGTTACGACAGTAAATAGAGTAACGGAAATGCAGTTAGCTTCTATGGTAGAAAGGGAATTTCTTTCTGAGCCTTTGCAAGAAATGGTGAGTAATAACAAAGACCATTTGGAAGACGGAAAATACCGCTATAACGTCAATATGGTGGCATTAAATGAGGAGAACATGGAGACGTATGTTACTGAAAATGGCATAGATATTAATAGTCTAACTAGTAGCGAAGGAATTCAAGCAATCCTTGTAGACACGATCCGTTATCAAGATTATGAGACGGGAGTTTTTGTAGAAACGAAATCCGTTCAAACGAATGTAGGAGAAGAGTTTCAGTTATATTTTGATGACTGGGATAATGAGAAAAAGGATTATCTTGGAGATATGACAATCGCTGCAATAACGGATAAGGCACCTATGGGAGTTTACACAGGGAATACGGGAGAAATAACTGTCGTTGTAACGGATGATGTATTATCAACGATGCTAGAAAAAGAAGAGCGAATCAACTGGAATACCTATTTTTATCTAAACAGTAGTGATCCGGTTAAAACACACGAGGAGCTTCAAGAGCTTTCGGGAAATATGGGTATTTATAATGTGTATCAATCTCGTCAGCGTGATGAACAGATGATCCTGTTCCTGTCCGTGTTCATATATGGATTTATTACGTTGATCACCGTGATCTCGATCGCAAATATATTCAATACAATTTCCACGAGCATTGCGTTGCGAAAACGAGAATTTGCGATGCTGCAATCGGTGGGAATGACACCAAAGTCCTTTACGAAGATGATAAACTTTGAAAGTATTTTCTACGGTATTAAGTCATTACTATATGGACTACCGATTAGTATTGCCATCATGTATGCTATCTGGCGTTCCATGATGTACACCTTCCATTACCGTTTTGAGTTACCGTGGGTGGATTTGCTTATCGTTGTGATTGCCGTTTTTCTTATTGTTAGTGCGGCAATGTTGTATTCTATCTCGAAGGTGCGGAAGGAAAACATTATTGAGACCCTGAAGCAGGAGAATATATAAGGTTTTGGTTAGGATATGTATTTCTTTTGAGGCTAAAGCAGCGATGATCAGTGGAGAGAGCGGAGTGTTCCTTTTGGGACACTTCGTTTCTTTTTATGAAAACACAGTGCAGAGTCATCCTCATGCGCAACTCACTTATTGTTTGGTAGGCACTACGCCCGTAGAACCTACCAGAGGACTAGGAAGCATTTTTCTTTTTATTAACTAATCATTTTAAAAAATCAAAATCTACGAATCTAATTGGAAGCTTATAATTTCAAGTTTTGGATAAAAGGAACTAATTTCATAAATCCCTCGTAATTTAGTAACAGAAAAAAGTTACATCTAATTCTCTTCCCCTTTTGAATTACTAATGTATTCTTTAACGTTTTCTCCATTTACTTCCATCGTTTCTGTTAATTCTAGTTTAGGGATCTCAATTCCTTGGTGTGCTTCATAAAGTCGCTCAACAATCAGTGTCCCCCATGTAAACTGACTTTGTGAAATTGTACTTGATATTTGATTGTTTATAACACCATCGATTGTCATTGGGAGGTCATCGAAGGTTACAGAAACTTTATTATTAATTCCTTTTGCTTTCCAAACTGTAACTGCAGCAGGACCTGATAAGGAATCAATGCCTACCAACGCCTTAAATTCAGGGTAATCGCTTATCATTTCTTCAATATTAGACATTGTTTTTGAGGGTATTCCGTCACTAGAACGAATATCCTTAATTTCTATATTTGGATAGTTATTAATAATGTTTTGCAACCCTTCCACTCTTGTTGAAAGGTTGAGCATAGATGATAGTCCTGTACTAACGATAATTGATCCTTCATAATCAATTAATCTTGCAACTACTTCTCCTAAGTGTTCACCGGCAGAAAGGTTATCAGTGCCAATATATGAAATTCTATTACTCTCTGGTGCATCTGTATCAAAACATATTACATTAATCCCCATATCGATTGCTTTATTAATAAATGGAGTTAATGAAACAGAATCTGTAGGGCCAATTGCAATCCCATCAACTTCTTGTTGAATTAGATTGTTCATTATTTGAATTTGTTCTTTAACTGTTGCAGTTGCGGGAGCACGAATAATAATATTAACTCCAAGTAGTTCAGCTGTTTCTTTTGCACTAATTGTAACAGACTCAAAGAAAGGATGTGCAACTGGATATACGATTGCAAACGTAGGATTCTCTTTTGGGTTATGAGACTCTATATTGTTTACAAGTTCGGCGTCCTTTTCCACTTCATAGACTACTTGATTACTGCAGGAAATGAAAAAGAATAGTACACTTATGCATCCTAATAGCTGTAATAACTTTTTCATAATTGGACCACCTTTATTTCTTTCTCAATACATTTTAGTTTGTCCTTCAGATTTATACTTTTTCGTAGTCATACCAGTAATTTTTTTAAACGTGTTACAAAAATAGTGTGAATCATTATAACCAACTTTTAAAGCAATTTCATATGTTTTTTCATTAGTCGTAACAAGGAGCTCCTTCGCCCTTTCAATCCGTATATTTGTTATATACTCTTTTAACGTTTGCCCAGTTTCTTGGCTAAACAAGTGACTAAAGTAGGATGGGCTTATATTCACAACATTAGATAGAGTTTGTAGAGACAACTCTGGGTTGTTGTAATGCTCTTGTATGTAATCTTTCGCTTTTTGGATAATCGGGTAGTTTTTACTATTAGTATCAATACGATGCTGTATAATAATTTTAAGAATTACACTCATATATTCAATAACTTGATTATAGTCTCTAATCGAAGTAGACTTTATTTCTAGCTTTTTAATTTTGTTAAAAATTGCTTCGTTTTTATTATCTAATTTATCTACAAATTCTATAGTAGTAGTTGTAACTTGCATTAAGAAATAGTAGTACATAAATGATGTTTGTTTTGTTTTCTCCTTTAAGAAGGATGAATAATTAATACAAAAGATCTTTATTTCATCTAAATTACCGAATTTTAAGAAGTTCTCTAAATCCTTCCTGTTAAAAATGTGGTTCAGTTCTTTTGCGGTTAACGTGTGCATAGGGCTTAATTCTTCGTAACTTATAGAATAATACTTTTCGTCATATGCTTCAGAAAATGATTGAGAGATTTCTTGAACTCTATGTTTTATCTTTCCAATTCCAAAATTATATGATTTACCTAAATAATCTCTTAGGTCCTGAAATGCTCCTTCTAATTGATTTCTTGATTCACCTCGAAAAATAAATACAGTTTCTTGTGATGTCCTTTGGAAACTAATAAAGGATAGTGGTTTTAACAAGTCCATTCGTTCATTGTTCTCATTAAATTCTTCAATAATAAGTACAGCATAATGATTAGATATTAAATCAATTCCAAGTTTTGAGGCCTCTCTAATTGCTGTTGTTGTAGAATAATATCCTTCACAAAGTTCCTTTAGAAACTTGTCTCTAGCAAGGGTTACATTATTTAATGCTTGTTTTTTTAATTCATCTACACTCTTTCTTTCCCTTTCTTCTTCGTCAATTTCTTTAGCAATTTTGTTTAAAATCTGTAGTAGTTCTCTAGAACTGATCGGTTTCAGGCAATATTCATAAATTTGAATTCGCAATGCTTCTCGTGCATATTCGAACTCGTCATGTCCACTTAGAATAATTATTTTTATAGAGGGCATTTTTTCTCGTAAAATACGGCTAATTTCTAACCCATCCATAAATGGCATTTTAATATCTGTAATTACTATATCGGGTTGATGTTTTTTAATAAGAGGGAGAGCAATTTCTCCATCAGGAGCATCACCACAATAGATAAACCCTTCGCTTGTCCAATCAATACAAGTGCGGATACCTTCTCGAACTACAATTTCATCGTCTACTAAAAAAATTTTTTTCATGAAAAATCACCTCTTAGCAGGAATTGTTAAACTTACGGTTGTTCCACTTCCGTACTTGCTATCAATTGTTAAACCGAATGGTTCCCCATAATAGAGCCTGATTCTTTCTTGAACGTTGTACATTCCGAATCCTCCGTTACTATTGTTCAAAGGATATCCATTATATAAGTGATTACGAATATTAATTAGATTTTGTTCACCTATTCCTATGCCATTATCAATAATTGTAAAGTTTATATTACCATGTTTATCAAAATCTCCTTCAATATGAAGATATCCCTTACCTCGTTTATTTTTAATTCCGTGGTAAATCGCATTTTCTATTAAGGGTTGAAGGGTAATTTTTAGAATAATATAATTGTATATTTGTTCATTTACATCAAAGGTAACTTCTAGAATATCTCTATATCTCGTTTTTTGTATGACTAAGTAACTCTTTATATGTTCAATTTCTTGATAAATTGTAATTAAGTCTTTCCCTTTACTTAAGGAGATACGAAAGAAATTTGATAAAGCTTTTGTAATAGAAATAACATCATTTCCTTTTTTAGCTTCTGCCATCCATATTATGGTATCTAGAGTATTATACAAAAAATGGGGATTTATTTGGGCTTGCAATGTTTTAAGCTCTGCTTTTTTTAGTTTTTTCTCTTCATTAACGCTTTTTTCTAATAATGTTTTAATCTTTCTAATCATTATGTTGAAGGAAGCTCCAAGTTCTGCAATTTCATCACCACTCTCATTAGGAACCTTTGCATTTAGGTTACCACTAGCAGCTAGCTTCATTTTTTCCTTGAGGGTACGTATCGGGAGTATAAGTCTAGCAGAAATGAAATGATAAAGCGTAATAGTAAAAATCAAACTGCTAGCAACTGTACCGATGATAAGATTTTTAATATCGTTTGCACCCTTCAGTAACACTGATTCAGGTACTAAGCCAATGACATTCCAGCCTGTCACATTTGATGTGTGGTTTACGATAAACAAAGAATCATTTAATTTAATAGTTTCAAAATCATTAGAAGAATGTAGTATTTCATTTATGTTATTAGGTAATGATTCTTCACTAGGGTATATTATTATTTCGTCATTTTGTTCTGAATAGATAAGAAATGTACCAGTTGTTTCGATTGGAGAGTTTAAAAGACTTTCGATGATTGATGAGTCTAGAAGTATATTAAAATATCCAATTACTTCATACGTGATATCCCAAATAATAGGTCTTGTTATGGAGATTACTGGGTCGGAATTAACTGAGGTTGTTGTAATTTTCGTTTTGGTTAATTGTTCTGTATTATCTAACCCAATAGAAGTAGGATCTTCTAAGTAGTGATAGACCCCTTTACGTTCGCTTATAGCTCTTCCTCTGTTGCTAATAATGCTTATATCTAATACATGTTGGCTTGTAGGGATGATTTCTCTATAAAAAGCAAAAAGTTGTAAAATTGATTTTGCATCTTCATAGCTTACAGTATCATCTCCTTCCATTAAAAAGTTAATGGTACTTTCCTTTTTTCCGATTTCTGTAAATCTAATAGTATCTTGTATTATTCCATCTATTTCTTGACTTAATTGTGTACTTTCTAACTGTACCTTCGATTGGGCATTTTCACTTATTATCTCTACTGCTTTTGAATAGGAAACCATGCCAACTATGATAAGGGGTACTACTGTTAGTAAAATAAACATAACTAGAAGTTTTGTACGTAAACTCGAAAATTGCAATTTATTAATTTTCATAGATATGCACCAATCCAATCATAGAGCTCAATGATCAAAAAAATGTAAGCGCTTAAGTAATATTTTATACTAAAATTTCAAAAATTAAAATTACTTTCGATAAAAACCAATAATAATTGTAAAAATTGTAATAATATTTCTATTTTAATAGTGAAAACTCTTTCATACCTGATCTAAATATTAATCTATCCTAAGAATATCGAATAAAAAATTATGTGGTATCGAAAATTAATCTAATATAAAAAAAAATAATCACAATTTTTTTAAACTAGTTCTTCCAAATGTCTAAATAAGTTACAATCTTTTCAAAAACTAATGTATTAACTTATTAATGTAAGCGTTTTAAGATAGGATTACGCTAGTTCGTAGAGGCACTCTATAAGTTAGCGATAAAAGGAGGGGAAATAAATGAAAAGTGGTCTAAAGCTTATAATTTTCACTTTACTTACACTTATGGTTCTTTTATCAGCCTGTAATAGTTCTAATGAGGTTGATGGTGCTAAGGGGAACTCGAAAGACAATGGAAGTGATGGAAAGTTAGTTATTGGTTTTTCTCAAGTAGGAGCAGAAAGTGAATGGAGAACAGCAAATACAAAATCCATACAAGATGCTATCAAAAATGCAGGACATGAGTTACAGTTTTCTGATGCCCAGCAAAGACAAGAAAACCAAATCTCGGCAATTAGATCTTTTATTTCACAGGGAGTTGATGCAATTGTATTCTCTCCTGTAGTAGAAACTGGATTTGAAACAGTGTTGCAAGAAGCAAAAGATGCAGGAATCCCAGTTTTCCTAGCGGATCGTTCGGTTGATATTGATGATGACTCACTATGGGTAACATTTATCGGATCAAACTTTGTTGAAGAGGGGCGTAATGCGGCACGTTGGTTAGTTGATGAAATGTCAGATTATGACGGAGACGTTAGTATTGTAGAGTTGCAAGGTACTGTTGGGTCTGCGCCAGCGATCGACCGTAAAAAAGGTTTTGAAGAAATCATTGCAGATCATCCTAAATTTAAAATTACTCAATCGCAAACAGGTAACTTTACTCGTACAGAAGGTCAAGAAGTAATGGAGTCATTCTTACGCTCAGACGGAGAAAATATTGATGTTTTATATGCACATAATGATGATATGGCTATTGGTGCTATTCAAGCTATTGAGGAATACGGGCTTAAACCAGGTGAAGATGTCATAGTCATTGGCGTAGACGCAGTAAGAGGTGCATTTGAGGCGATGGTTGAAGGGAAAATGAATGTAACAGTTGAATGTAACCCAATGTTTGGGCCACAATTGGTTGACTTAATTGAAGATTATTTTGCTGGAAAAGAAATACCTAAAAGAGTGGATGTAGAAGAAGATGTTTATACGATGGATCAAGCAGCCGATTTAATAGATTCTAGAGAATATTAATATAATACAAGCGCTAAACTCTTAAAATGAATTGATAGCCACTCCATTAGGAAGGAATCCTTGAATGATTTCTCTCTAACGGATGTGGCTTCTTTTCAAAGTAGAGTTAGAAGGAGGAGCAATGATGAAAGTAAACACTCCTATTATAGAAATGATAGATATATCAAAAATTTTCCCAGGAGTTAGAGCATTATCAAATGTCTCATTTCGATTGTTTCCAGGTGAAGTACATTCACTAATGGGAGAAAATGGTGCAGGAAAATCTACACTTGTAAAAGTATTAACGGGAGTTCACAACCATGATGGTGGAACAATTCAAATAGAGGAACAGCCAATGGAGGTTATAAGTCCACTCCATGCCCAACAATTGGGGATTAGCACAGTATATCAAGAAGTAAACTTATGTCCGAACTTATCAGTAGTGGAAAATATCTTTATAGGCCGTGAATTGATGAAAAGAGGATTTATAGATTGGAAAAAAATGAATAAAAGGGCTGAGGAACTATTAGCAAAGTTAAACATAAATATTGATGTAACAAAGGAACTTTCCACATATTCTGTAGCAATTCAACAAATGGTAGCAATTGCTCGTTCATTAAATATTTCCTCTAAAGTTCTTATTCTTGATGAGCCTACATCAAGTTTAGATGTCAATGAAGTTAATCAGCTTTTTGAATGCATAAATAATTTAAAGAAAGAGGGAATGGCGATTCTATTTATTAGTCATTTTCTTGATCAGGTTTATGAAATTTCTGATCGAATTACTGTTTTGAGAAATGGTGAGTTTATTGGTGAATATCTAACGGAAGATCTTCCTCGACTTGAATTAATATCAAAGATGGTGGGGAAGGAATTAAAGCAATTAGAAAATAAGTTAAATACTGAGGAGAAGGAAGAAGAGCCGTCTAAAAATGATCTGTTCCTAGAAGCGGTTAAATTGACGAAAAAAGGAAAAATACAACCATTTGATCTAAAGTTATACTCTGGTGAAATCTATGGACTTGCGGGGCTTCTTGGTTCGGGGAGGACCGAAATGGCAAGACTACTCTTCGGGGCAGATAAGGTTGATGAAGGAGAAATAAAAATGAAAGGTCAGACAATTCAGCTAAATTCTCCAAAACAAGCAATTCGTAATGGGGTGGCTTTTTGCTCTGAAAATCGAAAAGCAGAAGGAATCATTCCAGAATTATCAATAAGAGAGAATATGATCCTAGCAATTCAGGGGATAAAAGGCTGGTTTAAATATATTCCACATAAAAAACAAGTAGAAATCGCAGATGAGTATATAAGATTGCTAAATATTAATCCACCTAACCCTGAACAGTTAATTAAAAACTTAAGTGGAGGTAATCAACAAAAGGTATTGTTAGCAAGATGGTTAATAACAAACCCAAATCTATTAATATTAGATGAACCAACGAGAGGTATTGATGTTGGGGCAAAAGCAGAAATCCAAAAGCTTATGTTGGAGTTGAAGGATGAAGGCAAATCCATTTTATTTATATCTTCGGAGTTAGAAGAGGTTGTAAGAACATGTAGGAGAATTGCAGTTTTAAGAGACCGCCAAAAGATCTCAGAGATTAAAAATAATGAACAGATTGATCATCAATACATTATGCAAGAAATAGCTGGAGGAAATTGATTATGATGAAATCAAAATTATTTTGGCCATTTGTTGTGTTGTTAATTTTACTTCTAATAAATTTTATTCATAATCCCAGTTTTTTTGCTATTGAGATTAGAAATGGAAACTTTACAGGTGGGCTTATAACTATTTTACATAGGGCTACTCCACTAATTTTAATATCTATTGGAATGACATTGGTAATTGCAACAAAGGGAATTGACTTAGGTGTTGGATCTGTTATTGCAATATCTGGTGCAATTGCAGCAATGCTGTTATCAGGAAGTTTTGGAGAATCAAATAGTCTATTTCCATTATTTGTAGCAATTGCTCTTGCAATAATGGTAGCAGTTGCTACAGGACTATGGAATGGTATGTTGATATCGCGACTTGGTATACAACCAATCGTAGCTACATTAATTCTTATGACAGCTGGTAGAGGAGTTGCACAATTAATAACAGGAGGACAAATCCCTACTGTGTACTATTCTCCATACTCATTTATAGGACGAGGGCATGTGTTCATGCTACCGATTACAATATACATTGTAGCAATTGTTCTGTGTTTTACGTTTTATATGACTCGAAAGACATCCATCGGTCTATTCATTGAATCAGTAGGTGGTAACCCGACAGCAAGCCGTTTATCAGGAATTAGTTCTAAAAATATCATTTTAATGGTTTATGTGTTCTCTGGTTTTTGTGCAGGGGTTGCGGGATTAATATTAAGTTCTAACGTTATGAGCGCTGATGGAAATAATGCGGGACTTTGGTTTGAATTGGATGCCATTCTGGCAGTAGTAATAGGTGGAACCTCTTTAATGGGAGGAAGGTTTTTCCTAATGGGAACAGTCTTAGGTGCATTAATTATACAGACATTAACTACAACGATATATTCTCTTGGTATTCCATCTAATTTAATTCTTGTAGTAAAAGCTGTTGTTGTACTAACAGTTTGTTTATTACAGTCACCTGAATTCAGAAAAAAGATTGTGGAGATATTCTCTTTTCGGAAAAGCGTTAATAAAGGGAAGGGAGTGAAGCACCATGAATCATCTCTTTAAAATAAACAATAGATTAATACCTTTAGTAGTCACTCTCATATTATTTGTTTTTATGTATGCATTTGGAATGTTTAGATATACGAATTTCAGCTCTCCACAGGTATTTTTAAATTTATTTATTGACAATGCCTTTTTAATTGTTGTCGCAGTGGGTATGACATTTGTAATTTTAACAGGTGGAATAGATCTTTCTGTAGGGTCTGTTATCGCTCTTACTAGCATGGTTGCGGCAAGTTTACTTCTGGCTGGTCTGTCTCCATTCGTAGTTTTTCCATTAGCATTACTAATAGGACCGATATTAGGCTTTTTGATGGGATGCTGTATTCATTACTTTCATTTACAACCATTTATCGTCACACTTGCAGGGATGTTTCTTGCCAGGGGCTTGGCGTTATTAATCAATGTACAAACAATTCCTATTACTGATGATGTTTTTCGATTTATGGCTAGAACAAGAATTCCTATTGGTGATTATTTTATTTCCATCAGTGTAATAATTGCTTTAATCGTAGTTGGTATTGGAGTGTATGTTGCACATTTTACTAAATTTGGTAGAAGTGTCTATGCAATCGGAGGAAGTGAACAATCAGCATTGTTAATGGGTCTTCCAGTTGGAAAAACGAAAATCTTAGTTTATACAATAAGTGGATTTTGTGCTTCGCTTGCAGGACTATTGTTTACTTTTTATATGTTATCAGGATATGGATTGCATGCAAATGGCTTAGAATTAAATGCAATTGCTGCAGTAGTAATCGGAGGTACGTTGTTAACAGGTGGAGTTGGCTATGTGGCTGGAAGTGTATTGGGAGTCCTTATGTTAGGAACCATACAGTCCTTAATTGCTTATGAAGGTTCATTGAGTGCTTGGTGGACAAGGATTGCAGTAGGGGTATTGTTATTATTATTTATCGTGTTACACAGGGTCATTCTTCTTAGAGAGGAAAAAAGAAAGGATAAAGTTGGTTCCATGGAGGAAAAAGAAAGCAAAGCTAGTTAGAAGTTTTTATACGAATACGCAGTATATAAAGTTAATACGTACAGAGTCATCGGAGAACGATAGAGAGTAAAAATAGAAAAAATTCAACGAGGGTAAGCCACTGAAAGAAAAGTAAAAGATAATACTTTTCCAGTGGCTTTATTATTATTTTGTAGCAGAATATTTTTTTGCAGTCTGGTCTAAAAGAGGATCAAAAGCTTCCGAGTACTGCTACTAGTCTCTATAACTATTTAATCTTTGGTGGCATCTTGTTATTAATAGAATTGGTTATGGTATAAAAGTTAGAAGAATAAATGAGAAAGTAAAGTTTTAAGAAATACTCACACCAAGTGCACATTTAAACTTGTGCACTTGGTTTTATGTTGTACTCAGTTGGTTCTATCTACGTGGCTAATTTATTGGCTTTAACTCAAAAATAATTGAAGAAATATAAAAAGAAAATATAATAATATCGAAAAAAAACACAATTATTCTAGCATTATTATAAAAATCAAAACAAAACATATTTTTATCATAAATTATTTTATTACAGATTTTTTGAAAGCGCTTTAAAATTTAAAGTAACATTCAGGTGAAGTCAGAATTAGTGTTTACATTAAACATGTTGATACACATGTTTAATAATTTATGGCGACTTAGAGGGAGGGGAGTTTTTAAACTTAAAAAAATGTAAAAGGAGAGGATAGGATGAAAAGAAAAAGAAAATTAAAAATCATGTCATTATTTTTAGTATTCCTCATGGGATTTAACACAGTTTCTGCCGCATTACCAGTGTTATCCATTGCGGAAGACGTCAGCAAAATATTACATTATGATTTTAAGAATGTGGATGGTGCAACAGTTTTTGATACTGTAAACAGTTATCACGGAGAAATTGTTAATATAAGTCAAGCGGAAGTAGTACAAGATCACGGATATGGTTATGTTAGTTTTCCAGGTGGACAAACTGATTCCTACATAACAATACCCGAAGGAGTATTAAATGATGTAACAGATGTAACAATCTCAACATTAGTAAATTGGGGTGGAAACAACGCTGCTGAATGGCTATTTGCTTTAGGACAAAATGACCATAGATATCTTTATTTTACACCGAGGTATAATACAGATAATTCAGCACGTTTTGGAATTGCATCAGACGCTTGGAGAAATGAAACAACTGCAAGAACAGCTACATTTTCACAAAATGATTGGAAACTAGTAACCACTGTATTATCAGAGTCTGATGAAACATTGAAATTATATATCGATGGAGAACTAGTAGGTAGCGGGCCTACAAATGGTTTAACAGTAGCTGATATAAAAAATCAAGGTGGAGCTAGTGGCTACATTGGAAGATCTTTTTATAATAATGATCCTCACTTTGGTGGCAAAGTCGCTGATTTTCAAATTCACAACAGGGCTCTCTCAGAGGGTGAGATTCTTGAGTTAAAAGAAGAGGCTGACTTACGAGTACAATACATCGAAGGGGAAGTTGTTCTTCCAGAACCACCGGCATTTACTAATGCGGATATAATTCTTCACTACGATATGAAAACAACGGCTGAGGAAAACGGGCAAGTGGTTGTAAAGGATGTTTCAGGTAGTAATGTTACCTTTGACGGTATTTTTAGAAACCCACATAATGGGCAACTTGTGAAGAATAATGATGTAGGTTACGTTGGTTTTAATGGAGGAAGCTCTAATAGTGGATATATTGAAATTCCGAAAGGATCAAACGGAGAAGATCTATTACATGACCTTGAAGATGTAACTGTTTCAGCACTTGTAAATTGGGAAAATGATGGCCAAAACCGTTGGATATTCGGGCTAGGAAGAGTAGATAGCGACATTGAATACGGCAATAGTTACTTATTTGTAACTCCACGTCACGGTATTGATAATAGTAACGTAGTAGCTACAGGGATTTCTGAAGGTGGTTGGAGAGGAGAGACACTCTTAAGAGGTTCGTCTAGCTTACAAGCTAGAACATGGGAAGTAGTTACGTTAGTATTCAAAGATTCTTCCAATACGATGTCGTTATATGTTAACGGTGAACAGGTAGTAACAGGATCAGCAGGAAACAAAAAAATAGAAAATATTATTGACTCATCAGCAAGTTTTTCTGGTTTTATTGGGAAATCAATCTTTGGAAATGATCCTTATTTCCAAGGAATGGTAGCAGACTTCCGTGTATTTAATGGAGCATTAACCGAAGAGGAAGTAGGAGAAGTATATAACAACACTGTTACAAAGGTAGATAAAATTGGTGAACTAGTAATTAATGACGCTAGAGATTCACTTAATGTCGCTGATTATTTATCTGAAAGTGATGAGAGCATTGATAAGATTACTAGAAATATAGTTTTACCATCAACTGGAAAACATGGGGTTGTCGTATCTTGGAGATCAAGTAATCCAGATGTTATTACAAATGATGGAAAAGTTACTCGCCCGTCAGCTGATGCAAATGATGAAGTTGTTGACTTAACAGCTACTCTTTCTTATGAAGGGCTAACAGTGGAAAGAGTATTCAGTGTTATTGTTTTGAAGGAATTTTCAGATGAGCAAAGAGTTACGTTAGATGCGGAAAGACTTGTCATCTATAACCAAGATCAAATAAAAGGAAATCTCAGACTTTTGACTGTCGGGGAAGAGGGATCTTCCATTACTTGGGAGTCTTCAAAACCAGAAATTATTAAAGGGACGGAACAAGCTGGAGTTGACATCCAACAACTTGGCTGGGTTACTCGACCTGCTGTGGATACAGAGGTTACTCTAACTGCAACTGTTTCTTACGGTACGGATGAAGTTGTAAGAACATTTGATGTTACAGTACTGGAAGATCCCGGTGAGTTGGAATATGATGCCTATTTCTTCTCGTATTTTACTGGAGAATATGAAGGTGGAGAAGAGATATCCTTCGCAACTGCAGAAAATCCACTTATGTGGAGAGCTTTAAATAACGGTGAATCTGTTATTCAATCTCACATGGGAGAAGAAGGGTTACGTGATCCATTTATTATTCGTTCCCCAGAAGGTGATAAGTTTTATATGCTGGCAACGGATCTAAAAATGGGAGAAAGTCATAACTTTGACCAAGCTCAAATTACTGGAAGTCATTATCTCATGATTTGGGAGTCAGACGACTTGGTTAATTGGAGCGAACAAAGAATGGCGAAAGTTGCCCCTGAAAATGGTGGAAACACTTGGGCTCCAGAAGCTTTCTATGATAAAAACACTGGTGATTATGTTGTTTTCTGGGCATCTTCTATGAAAAATGAAGATACTTACGGACACTATCCTAACGGAAGACCAGCAGGACAATACAACGTAATGTACTATGCAACTACAAGAGATTTCCATACTTTCTCTGAGCCGAAAGTATTTATCGATGAAGGATTCCCTACAATTGATACGACTTTTATAGAGCACGACGATACTCTTTATCGCTTTACGAAGAGTGAAGTAAACATGAGAGTTTATTACGAAAAAGCTCCACATATTTTCTACGATGCTGATGGTATTGAGGAAAACGGGTTCCAATTTGAAACAATTCCAGGAACACGCGATGGAAATCGGGGTCTAATTGGTCACCAAGGTAATAACGAGGGGCAAACAGTGTTTAAGGATTTGCATGAAGATAAGTGGTATTTGTTCTTAGATTCATGGCCTTATCATGTTCGTTATACAACAGATTTAGAAGATGGACAACAATTTGTAAATAATCTTTTACCATCTTCGGAATTTGCATTACCACCTGGACCGCGTCACGGTACGGTAATTCCGATTACTCGTGACGAATATGATGCAATCCACGATCGATATGCAGTTCCAGGACCAGAACAATCGGAAGGTCCGGTAGTTAGATACACTTTTAATCCAGAACATATGGATGGTACAACAGTGAAGGATGTATCTGGCAACGGATTTGATGCGATATTAAAAGGTGGTGCCGAGATTGTTACAGAAGATATAATTGGTTCTTCGGCTGGAGCAGTTGATCTAGACGGTTCTACTGGATATGTAGAGTTACCTGAGAATCTTATTCAAGATTTGAATCTAGAGAGCATGACAATGTCTACTTGGGTAAAGGTAAAGGGTAACCAAACGAATCAACGTATTTTTGATTTTTCTTCTGAAACAGGTCGTCTTGTTAACCGAAATACGATGTATTTAAGTACGCAAGGTGATTCTGGTATCTTAGAATTTGCAATTGTTACGCCTTTTACCGAGAAGTTTGCAAATGAAAATACACTTCTGGGAAGTAACTATAAGTATGCGTTACGCGCTCCAAGAATCTCTACAAGTCAATGGCAACACGTAGCCATCACGATTGATGGATTTGATGCCGTTATGTATGTGAATGGAGCAGAAGTTTCTAGGAGTTCGGTTTACAATATGGAACCGAGAATGTTGTTAGAAACGACAATGAACTTTTTGGGGAAATCTAGAAGAGATTCTCACAATCTCTTTAATGGAATGTTTGATGACTTCCAAATTTACAATCGAGCATTATCAAGTGAGGAAATTATTGAATTAGCTAATGAAGATTATACTCCACCCATTGATGAACCAACGGGTAAAGAATTAATCCTCCACTATGACATGAACAATGTGGATGGTTCAACTGTTGTTGATGCTACTGGTAATTTTGATGGCACGTGGATGAATCCACAGAATGCACAATGGATAAATGGAGACAATGTAGGAGCGATTAGTTTTGAAGGTGGAACTACTTCATCCTATATTAGAATGCCACAAGGAGTTCTTGATGGTTTAGAAAGTGTAACTGTTTCTTCCTTAGTAAACTGGAAAGGTAATAACGCTGCAGAGTGGATTTTTGCTTTAGGACAAGATAATAACAAGTATTTGTTTACTACGCCAAGAAGAAACTCTGGTAACGGTTCTGCAAGACTTGGATTAGGAATTACAAGCTGGCAGAATGAGGCAGGGGTTAATGCCTCAATCGGTTCACTAGATTCTGGTGATTGGAAACTTGTTACTGCAGTTATGAATGGTCAAGAGGAAACATTATCACTCTATATTGACGGTGTAGAAGTTGGTACAGATTCCACTAGAGGTTACACATTAGAAGAAATCAATAACACAAATGGTAGAAGTGGATTCATTGGAAGATCATTCTATTCTGCTGATCCATTCTTTGGAGGAATGGTTGCAGACTTCCAAGTATACAATGATGCATTATCAGCATCAGATGTGCAAGGTTTATATGAAGATATTACTGTGAAAATTTCTGAATTAGATGGTTTTATGCTTGAACATGTTGCTAACCAAGTTGATTACTCAGACTTTATTAATGGAAATGATAGCAAGGATGAAATTACAAGAGATTTATCCTTCTCTGCTACTGGTCCATTTAATACAACATTTATTTGGGAATCTACCAATGAGTCCTTAATCACAAATGAAGGGAAAGTGACAAGACCATCATATGAAGAAGGAAATCAAGAAGTTGTCATTACACTTACTATCACGGATGGAGTAGGTACTGTAACGAAGGACTTCACGGTTACTGTTTTAAGAAGACCGACGGATGCAGAAGCTATAATAAATGATGCAAGAACGTTAGTTGTTCACAATATCAACGATGTAAGAGGTAATTTAACATTGAAAACCTCTGGTGAGAAGGGTTCATCAATAACATGGAAATCTGAAGATGATTCCATTATTACTCCAACTGGAGAAGTCACTCGTCCAGCTCACGGAAGCGGTGACACAACAGTTAAATTAATGGCATTTATCACTTTGAACAATGAAACGATTTCGAAGGCGTTCATAGCAAATGTAAAAGAACTCCCAGAAGATGCAGAGTATGAAGCATATTTCTCCAGCTATATGAGAGGAGAAGGTCGTGCAGATGGGGAACAAATTTACTTCGCGTTAAGTAATGGCAATGACCCTTTAAATTACACAGCATTGAATAATAATCAGCCGTTGATTGTTTCACAATTGGGAGAACAGGGATTAAGAGATGCGTTCATTATTCGTTCCCCCGAGGGTGATAAGTTCTATATGATTGCAACGGACTTAAAAATCCACGGAAATGGAGATTGGCACAGGGCACAAACTAATGGAAGTAGATCTATTATGGTTTGGGAATCTAATGATCTAGTAAATTGGTCCGAACAACGAATGGTTGAGGTTGCTCCACCTGAAGCTGGAAATACATGGGCGCCAGAAATATTCTATGATCACACGACTGGTGAATATGTAGTATTCTGGGCTTCTAAATTATATGAAAATGAAGCGCAAAGAAATTCTGGTGCAACTCATCACAGAATGGTAGCTACAAAAACAAGAGATTTCTATACATTTACGGACCCAGAAGTCTATATAGACTATGGATACTCTGTGATTGATACAACGATGATCGAACATGATGGAAAAATCTATCGTTTCTCCAAAGATGAAAGAAACAACTCATCATCTGCACCAAACGGAAAATATATTTTCCAAGAAGTTGGGGATTCGATCTTTGGCGACTTTGAACTTATCAAAGAAGGGGTAGGTCGTCCACATGTAGGTCATACAGAAGGACCAGTCGTCTTTAAATCAAATACAGAAGAAAAATGGTATTTATTCGTAGATGAGTTTGCTCAAAGGGGATATGTTCCATTAGAAACAACAGATCTAGATTCTGGAGAATGGACAGTTCCAGCCAACTATAGCTTCCCAGCAGGATATCGACATGGATCAGTTGTACCAATTACAGGGGAAGAATATACGAATCTTCAAGCAAATCTTCCACGTGTGGAAGAACCAAGCTCTGATATTCATGCTAGTGAAGTGATACTTGATCTGGAATCAGTGGATCTCCTAGTAGGGGAAGAAGTGAAATTGACTGCAACTGTAACTCCTGAAGATGCAGTAAATAAAGAGGTAGTCTGGTCTACTAGTAATGAAGATGTTGCAGAAGTAGATCAGGATGGAAAAGTGATAGCTCTAGCAACTGGTAAAGTATATATCACTGTCGCAACAGTTGATGGTGGGTTAATGGCAGTTAGTGTAGTAAGCGTACAAGAAGATTCACCACCAGGAGATGGGGGAGAAACGCCACCACCGGGAGATGGAGGAGAAACACCACCACCGGGAGATGGAGGAGAAACGCCACCACCAGGAGATGGAGGAGAAACGCCACCACCAGGAGATGGAGGAGACACACCACCACCAGGAGATGGAGGAGACACACCACCACCGGGAGACGGAGATGATACATCACCACCGGGAGATGGAGGAGAAACGCCACCACCGGGAGATGGAGGAGACACACCATCACCAGGAGATGGAGGAGACACATCACCACCGGGAGATGGAGGAGACACATCACCACCAGGAGATAAAGATAATGACAAAGCAAAAGATAAAGATATGGAACTTCCACTAACAGCAACGAACCTTTCTTTATTCTTACTAATTGGAGTTGTCTTACTCGTTGGCGGGCTAGTAACCTATTTTGGTAGAAAAAGAATCCGATGCATAACAATTAACAATTAGTTCATAGAGACGGTTCCTAAGGTGAAATTCACCAAAGGAACCGTTGCTTTGGTTGTGAAAAACAGAGTCTAACGAACTTCGTATAGCTGTGAAACCTTCCTATTAAATCTCTTTACCTTTCCTCTGCTTAATTTTTTCCTTCCTAACATAACAACTTATGCTACTAGCATGTACTTTTTTGTATAGTAAACGTGATAGAAAGGTAGAGTAATCTTTTAAAAGGAGGTTATTTTTGATGAGTGACGAGCAAATGAATCGGTTTGAAGGAATGCTTACTCAATTAATCTCCATGGTAGGACATATACAGAAAAGTGTGGATACGTTGAAAGAAGATATGATAGAAATTAAAGCAGACATGGCTGCAATAAAAGCAGATAGAACAATGAAAAAGACGGAAATGTCATTAATAAAAACTGAAATGCCGTATATAAAAGAAACGAAAGAAAAACAACAACATGCAGAAGTGATGGGAAAACTTGAATTGTTGAGGATGGATCAAGAAATTACTTGGGCAAAAACGGTGGAAAATGAAAGAAACATAGAGCGATTAACTAGACAACTTTCAAATAACTAACTTTATCGGATTTTTCGGCTTCTTACAGAACTTCCCGAACGAGAAAGCCCACTCCTTCAGGGGTGGGATGATAGTGAGGTCGAACAAGGTATATTTTTAGATATATCAATTGTTCGACTTTTTATTTTTATCATTATTGCGAATATACGTTCTATTTTGGTATGATAGGTACAAGGAAACGAGGTGAATACGTTGGCTAAAATGAAAACTCTAAGTTATGTTCTAACACTTCGATTGAAAACAGAAAAGTACCAAGAACATACATTAGCTACTAGATTTGAAATCTGTAGAAAGATGTATAATGCTTGTTTAAGTGAATTGTACAAGAGGTACAGAACGCTACAACAGTCGAAAAGGTATCGAAGCATTTGTAAAATGCCGAAGGGAAAAGAAAGAAATAGGTTGTTTTCCGAGTTAAACAAGGAGTTCGGTTTGGTCGAGTATTCTCTCCATGAATTTGTCAAACCTATGCAACATACGTACAAACAAAATATAGACGCATTCACGAGTCAAAAAATAGCCACAAGGGCATTCAAGGCTTTTGAAAAAGTACTATATAAGCAAGCAAAACAAGTGCACTTTAAAAAGTATGACGAATTAGAGTCCGTCGAAGGAAAATCCAATTCAACGGGTATTCGATACAGAGATGGGAATGTTTTATGGAACGGTCTGGTCTTACGGACAGTGGTAAAGAAAAATAACGAGTATGTGAAGTCTGCATTGAAAAATAAAGTGAAATTTGTGAGAGTAAAACGAGAATGGGTTAAAAATAACTTTGTATACTACGTACAACTCATTTTGGAAGGTGTTCCTCCAGAGAAATCCAATTCCAGGGAAAAGAAGCAAACAGATTGTATTGATAAACGAGTTGGTATTGATATAGGGACATCTACGGTGGCGGTTTGTTCTGAAAACAAAGTCATATTAACAGAGTTGGCACCCAATGTTTCGGAGATAAGTAAAAGAATAAGAAATATTCAGCGTGCAATGGATCGAAGTAAAAGAGCGATGAATCCTTTGAAATACAAAGAGGACGGCACCATTGAATCAAGTAATAAGGATAGATGGATCTTTTCGAAACGATACCAAAAAAAGAAAAAACAAGCAAAAGAATGGCAGAGACGAAATAAAGCCAAAAGAAAGCAGGATCACCAACTACTTGCCAAGGAAATCCTATCTCTAGGTGATGTCCTATTTGTGGAGACGATGAGTTTCAAAGCACTTCAAAGAAGAGCGAAAGAAACAGCAATAAATAAAAAAGGGAAGTTTAGGAAAAAGAAACGATTCGGAAAAATCATTGGTCATCGTGCACCTTCGTTATTGCTTCAAATCATCCATCGTAAACTAACATACAAGAACAAAAGACTAAACAAGGTAAATACAACGCGAATAAAAGCAAGTCAATACAACCATATAACCGATACATACGAGAAGAAAAAACTACATCAACGTTGGAATGATTTTGGTGATTTTCAGATTCAACGTGATCTATACTCTGCCTTTTTGTTGATGAACTGTAAAGAAAACGGAGAAGAAATAGATAAGAGTTTGTGTGAACAGGGTTTTCCTACATTTAAAATACTGCATGATTTAGAGATACAGAGAGTAAAGAAGGTGAAAACACCACCCATTAGCATGGGTGTCTAAAGCTTTCCTTCGGTTTAGATACGAGCCGAAACAACCGTTAATAGAAACAGAGGTTTCTTTGGTTGTAGAAGTCTAATTGAACATACATGAGTTCCTTTATGTTGTAATTGGATGAGTTCTAGTACTTCCAGTGAGAGTATGGGAGAAGTGTGTAAGTAGATTAGAACCCCACTGCTTTAGGTGTGGGAGTATCAGAATCCAAGATAGATGAAACGACAAATGAATATATGAAAATTAACAGTCGATCATCTAGGTCGGCTGTTTGTTTATGTGTACCCAATATTATGAGATTGAAGAGAATGCGTCTGGATAGAAAGGGAACGGTGAAAATAATGTCCTCGAACGACTATAGTATACCGTTTAATTCGTCTCCTGAAGGAAGCAACGAGAACCGTCCCCACTGCTTCCTGTTTGACTTATGAGTCTGCCTATTACTAAAATGGAAATACTAAAAAGCGAAAAATGGAGGTGAGTGTGTTGATTACGTTCGAGAATGTTACGAAGAAGTATGGGGATGATACAGTTGCTGTGGATGATGTTTCTTTTACGGTAAAGAAGGGTAATTTAGTTACGTTGATCGGTCCTAGTGGTTGTGGAAAAACGACGACGATGAAGATGATAAATAAGCTTATTCCCGTCACGTCAGGTACCATTTCCATTGACGGAAAAGATATTTCCCGGGAAAATGCTGTCGAGCTTCGTCGCAATATCGGATATGTGATTCAGCGGATTGGGCTACTTCCTCACATGACCATTGAGGAAAATGTCTCACTCGTACCGAAGCTAAAAGGCTGGAAAAAAGAAGTTTACCAGAAAAAAGTAGATGACTTACTTGATATGGTAGGTCTTGATCCTAGTATATATAAAAAAAAGTATCCATTAGAGTTAAGTGGTGGACAACAGCAACGAATTGGGGTTATTCGAGCGTTAGCTGGTGAACCTCCTATCATTTTAATGGATGAGCCTTTTAGCGCCCTTGATCCTATTAGTAGGGAACAGCTTCAGGATGAGTTAAAGATACTGCAGAAGAACATACATAAAACCATTGTTTTTGTCACGCATGATATGGACGAGGCGTTGAAAATTGCAGACGAAGTGATCATCATGAAGGCAGGAAGTATTCAGCAGGTTGCCACTCCAAAAACATTGCTTGAGAAACCAATAAATGATTTTGTCTCCTCGTTTATTGGAGAGGAACGAATTCAACAAAGTATACAAAATCGAAAATTACATCGAGCAGAAACCATCATGACTCCATGGAAAGAAGGCCGAGAAGAAAGTGATTTACCTTCACTATCTCAGGATGCTTCGTTACAGGAAGTAGCTCGTGTGATGCTCGCACAAAACAGCGAGTCGCTCATCATAACGGACAACTCTGGGAAACCAGTGGGAAGACTCCAGAAAAACCAATTGCTCCAGGAGCTTGCGGGTGTGGAAACGGGGGGGAAATAGGTGGAGGCCATTCAAATTTTTTGGGATACGATCGTAACGAGGCAGGATTTAATTATCGAACGAACAATGGAGCATTTATACATATCTTTCTTAGCCATCCTCATTGCCACCTGTATATCGTTACCCCTTGGAATCTATATTTCTCGCAAAAAAAAGGTGGCTGAGTTTTACATAGGCATTACTGCGGTCCTTCAAACAATACCCAGCCTCGCTCTTTTTGGTTTTCTTGTACCAATTTTAGGAATCGGAATAAAGACTGCTTTGGTAGCACTTATAATTTACGCGTTGCTACCTATACTTCGAAATACATACACAGGGTTAACGGGAGTAGATGAAGGGATTATGGAAGCGGGAGAAGGAATGGGGATGACCAAAAGTCAGATTTTATGGAAAATACAGTTGCCCCTTGCTTTACCGTTTCTTATGGCAGGAATACGAACAGCGACGGTATTAACGGTTGGAGTAGCAACCCTTGCGACGTTTGTAGGTGCGGGGGGATTAGGCGATGTGATTTGGAGAGGTCTTCAATCCTGGAATAATAGTCTCGTCTTGGCAGGAGCGATCCCTGTAGCATTCATGGCATTGTTTTTTGACTATATTTTAAAGATGATAGAGAAGAAAGTAACACCGAAAGGAATAAAATCTTAATAGAGGAGAAGATGAGAATGAGAACGAAGTTATTTTTCATACTGTTTATGATCGTCGCAATTCTAGCCGCATGTGGGGGAAACAATGATCAAGGGGGAGAAGCTTCGAATGAGCCTATTGTTGTTTCTGGGAAAAACTGGACGGAGCAATATATTCTCTCTCAGGTACTTGCGATTTATATTGAGGAAACGACGGTTTACACAGTAGATTTACAGGATGGCCTAGGGGAAGTGGCAATTCTCACTCCTGCATTGGAAAATGGAGAAATTGATTTGTATGTGGAATATACTGGAACTGGATTGGAAGCAGTACTTGGTGAGCAGGCAGAAGCTGGGGAGTCTAGTGAAAGTATTTTGGAACGAGTAAGAGCTGGATATGAAGAACGATTCGAGGCAACTTGGTTAGAGCCATTAGGTTTTGAAAACAATTATACACTTGCTTATACAGAAGAAGCAGATTTTGAAGCTGCAACGTACACAGACATAGCTGAGTTATCAGAAAACCTGTCCTTCGGAGCACCGCACGCCTTTTATGAACGCCAAGGAGATGGATATGACGCTTTTGCAGAAGCGTACGGCTTTGTTTTTCCGGTAAAAGAAAGCTTTGATCCTAACATCATGTATCAGGCGTTAGTGCAGGGAGATGTGGATGTGATACCGGCCTTTACAACGGACGGGCGAATCGAGCGATACAATTTGCAAACAACGGAGGATGATTTAGGTTTCTTCCCTCGTTATGACGCGGCGATTGTGGCGAGACAACAATTATTCGAGGACTACCCAAATCTGAGGGAAGCGTTGAATGGGTTGGCTGGACAAATTTCCGAAGAGGAAATGCAGCAAATGAACGCGAGAGTGGATATTGATGGGGATGTGTACGATGTGGTTGCGAGAGAATTTCTTGTATCCAAGGGGTTAATTGATAATAATTAAAAGGACAATGAGAAGGCAGCCAGGTTCGATCTGGTTGCCTTTGTTTTTCTAGTGAGCTTTTTCACGTGCAAAGGAACTATCTATCTACTATATCTGATGTGAAAAAACATCAAGCTGATAAAAACACCGTGATCGTAGACATCAGAAGCTGGAAGGAATTTATAGGAGAGCCGAGGAAAGGCGTTAGAGGGAAGGAATCATTGATATGTACAATTGATATTCCGTCACTGTTTACTTCTGAACCCGAAGGAAGCAGTGAGAACCGTCCCCACTGCTTCCAGGTAAGGGTAGTTTGTATCTGAAGATTATAGTAGTATCACGGAAAATGAATTCGAAAAGAGAAGGAAGCGCGAGAACTTCCACGGTATCATGTTCTATTTTTCGTTTCTCCATCTATACATTTAATAAGTAGAGAAAGAAGGAGAGAGAAAAAAATGATCAAAGAAATCCATGAATTTACTTTAGAACTGGATACATTCGGGGTAGGTTTGGGCAGTGTTGTTATTTTGCCAAATGGAAAGAGAGGGATTGTGACAACGATAAAAAGAATTGATAAGAAGGAACCATCAAAAATAATCATAAAAGGGGAAGCGGAAGTAATTCCGTTGGCATAATTAGTTATTATTACTGAAACTGCATCGACTGCTTACTTGGTAGTTCTGGTAAGAAGTGAAAAACACCATTGCCTCGTCTACTTCAGAGGTGCAAATAAGCCATCCGCAAGCAAAGACACATGCGATTTCACACAGTTTGCTGTGAAATCAGCTGTGTTTTTTTGTTGTTATATCGACGTTTTATTGTTAAACAGACGTAAAATCACCAAGTAATTCACACACCAATTCCCATAGGTGGAAATAAATATATTCTTCTTGTGATTTTGATGTGATTATCCAGGTGAAATTTACTGTGAAAGAGTTGGAATTGGATATTTATGTTAAAATAAAGGGAACTAATATACCAGTTTGTGAAGTGGTAAACTTGAAGAAACGGAGAGAATTCTTCAACAAGGAGAACCTTTTTTATTTAACTATATCGTTTGGATAGTGCAATACGTCTATAGAGAGATGGGTGGTTTGGATATGTTTATTTTTTTGATTATAAGTGTCATTACTGCGGTAGTATTTTTCAATCTGTGCGTTAAAATTGCCATAAAAATAAAGAATAACGAAGATGTAGGTTCTGATAAGATTTTTGCCTCAACAATGCTAATTATTGGTCTCTCCACTTTTATTATGTTAATGGTTCCATAAGTTTTGGGTTTCATATTGAACAAACGGGTGCGATCGTAATACAAGCTTTTGTGAAACTAACGGAGAGATTAATGACTTAAGAGCTATGTGGTCTTTGTTAACTTCATATAAATCATTAAAAGAGGGAGGGATGATTTTTTTGCAAGAATTAAATTATTTATTTATTAGTTCTATCTTTCTTTTTTTCTTGGCATTCACTTTGCTTATCTTAGAAATAAGAGCAAGAAAGACGGAAAAGATATCTGTTTGGAGGAACATAAAATTCGCTATAATAATTGTTTTAAATATTTTATTGGGTTTTAGATTTATCCAGTGGATAATCGCCCTAATTTATTTTTCCTTCTTCAACTAACGGCCAGTTAGCTCGATATGCAAATATGAAAACAATGTCACGAAGAACTGATTCTTCATGCAATTTTTAATATGCGAATGATACTGTGATTCTAGTTGTGAAAGAAGTGTGATTTTGCATTCAATATGTCTGTGTTTTGCCGTTTTGTACCTTGTATGTAAATCCGATACACCATGGATTATTTAGAACTGGAAACAGGGTGGTGAGGAAGGGAAGATATAGAAGTGGAACAACGCATGTCTAAATGGTTATTAAAACGATAAAATGGTCAAGAATAGCCTGTATTTATTTAGAGAAAGTAGTAGAGTAAATTTATTTCGAAAGGTGATTCAAACAAACCACTGAAAAGGCAAATGGTGCTTTTTCAGTGGTCTTTTATTTCCAGCGTCCCTTCTTCATCCAAGAGACAGAATGGTGGTTCCGGTACTTTGTTTTTCGAAAAATGTAGTGATTTGTTGTTCCGCATATTTTGCATCTTCACCATCGAGAATAATTGTAAACTCTTCTCCAGATCGTAAATAGATAAAGAGGTTCATCGTTCCTAGGATGCTTTTCGCATTGATTATTTTCTCTTTCCTTTTTACACTCACTTCACAATCAAAAGAACTATTTATCTGGATTAATTCTAATATATTCTGTACAGTAAACATTCCTTCTCGAACGCAAAAACTCTTCTTAATTTCCATTCTATATACCTCCTTATTATCTAAGATGTTCAAATTTAGGTTAGGAGCCATTATTGTCATGACAATATGAATTGTTATAAAAATCATACACATTTCTTGTAACGGTGTATGTAAATGTGGAACGTAATCTAACAAATATCTTTCCTATTAATAAAACCTAATGGTTCATCTTAGTTGTGCATCATAATGATTGAAGCGCTTTCAAAATTGAACTAAATAAATTAGTGGTGTTCTGTCTTTCTCGGTTGAAAAGTTCATTTTTCATTTAAAGCGCTTACATAAAACGTTTCTTTTATTCTAGCTGATAAATCTAAAAAACTCTCCCAATGAAACTAAAGTTTTTCTTTAAAAAAGTATTGATAGTTTTAAGGAATCAGTGTCCAACTGCTTTATGCTTTTTTAGAAAAAGCAATAATTTAAATAACTAATAATACGAAAGTGTGCTAATATTGTAACATTAGGGACAAAAAGGAGAGTTAAATAATTTGGAAACAATACATCTAAATAGTGACAGCACTATAGAAAAACACTCAGCAAAATTAGAAACATTCCATGAAGTAATCCAAATCACTCATTCAATGCTACCTGATGTAGGAATCGGGTTAACGAATACAGAGGAATGGATTGCTTACTTTCCTGGCCGGAAAATAGATATCGGAGTAAAAAAAGGTACAAAAATTAATCCTAGTGAACCATTAGCAGATTGTATACAAAAGAATAAATTTATTGAAGAAGAAGTACCACCTGAATTTTTTGGTATACCATTTAAAGGATTAGCGGCACCAATCGTAGTGGGGAAGGAAGTAATAGGAGCAATAGCAATTCAAATTCAAGAACAAAATGAAAAAGAATTACGTAGAATTGCAGATCAAATTATGAATTCAATCTCTCAAGCTAACGATAGAATTACTAATATATCCAAAAGTGCAGAAGGCTTATCGGATATAAGTGATTCACTTCTTAGTAAGTCCAATCAAGCTCAACAAGAAATGGAAAATACGGATGAGGTTATCCGATTTATTAAAAAAATTGCTGATCAAACTAATTTACTTGGGCTGAATGCTTCTATAGAGGCAGCACGGGCTGGTGATAGTGGTCGAGGCTTTAATGTAGTCGCTCAAGAAATAAGAAAATTATCAAACGAAACTGTTTCATCTACAGAGAAGATAAGTAATACATTAACAAACATGAAGAAATCAATAAGTGAGATATCAGCAGCAATAGAGCATGTGGTATCAGTAGGTCGACAACAAGCATCTTCAACGGAAGAACTCTCGTCTTTCATTGACGATATTGAAAGAATGAGTAAAGAGCTTAACAAGCATGCCTCTGAACTATAGCATTTTGAATGGAAGCACTGGGGACGGTTCTCATTGCTTCCGTTTCGACAAAATGTGAGGTTTGGCTTGGTGTTACTAACTCTAACTTGGTTCCATCAGTTTCCTTCCTAAATTTTTCTCCTTGTGACAACCTCTTAGAATAACGCCAAGATAAATTAAAATGAGAAGATATTGATTTTAGTAAGAACCACAGGAACCAGTTCCTCATCTTTTGCAAAGTGAATCTATTGCGGAAATTGAAGGAAGCATAACAACCATCCTCCCCACAGCTTAGATCGACACCTTCTTTTAATGTAAGTTCGTGTCTTGCATGAACATATATGTTACGTATATATCCTAAAATGTATCTGATATTATCAATTATTATAGATTAGCTGTTCCAATATAAAGGAGAGAAGGAAACTACCCAATGAAAAAGAGGTATATCGTTTTACTATTTGTTGTACTGTTGCTTTTTAGTTTAGGTATTGTTGCTTTTGTATTAGGAAGTACTACTCACTCTAATTTAAAGGGAACAAATACAGAAAGGCTACATACATTCATGGTCCAGAAAACAAAGGAATTGGACTTTAATGGTACCGTTTTAGTTGTAAGAGATGAGGAAGTATTACTATCGGAAGGCTATGGTTATGCTGATTTGGATAACCAAGTAGAGAATTCACCCGACACGATTTTTAACATCGCATCCTTAAGTAAATCCTTTACTGCAGTCGCTATCTTGCAGTTAGAAGAACAAGGACGGCTTTCCATCAAGGACTCTATTACCAAGTACTTAGCTGATTTCCCAACTAGAGACGACATCACTGTTCACCATTTGTTAACTCACACTTCTGGCTTACCAGAATTACTATCTTTAGTGGAACATAGCAAGACTCATAGTTTAGAAGAATTATATGAAGCTGTAAAAAACGAGGAACTAGAATTCGAACCAGGGAAGAAGTATGCTTACTCCAATAGCGGGTACTTGCTTTTGGCCATGATCATAGAACAACAATCTGGCATGTCCCTTGCTGAGTATATTCAAGCAAACATCCTTGATCCAGCAGGAATGGAACATACTTACTTTGAACAGTCTCCTGAAGTGACAGCGCTTGGCTATGAAAACATGGGGAACATAAGCGATTTAATCGACATAAGCATTGCTTATGGAGCAGGGAATATGTTATCGACCACAGGTGATTTATATCTGTTTGATAAGGCGATTAACGAAGGGCAACTTTTAAATCAAGAACAAGTGGAAAAAATGCAAAATGGTTATGTCAATGCTGCTCCCTTTGGTATTGTAAAATATGGATACGGCTGGAACGTGAGCGATAGCTGGTATAGCTACAATCGGAAATCTGTGGCACATGCTGGGGGCTTCCCTGGTTTTAAGAATTTTTTTCTTCGCTTTCCAGAAGAGAATTTGACCATCGTTGTTCTTAGTAACAACCAGGGGAAATGGAGCCCTTCAAGTTTAGCACTAGAACTAGCTTCGATTATCTTTGAGGAAAGATTTTGGCATATTATCAATTGATGAGGAAGCGGGTACAACGACAATAGGGAATCGCGACGGACAAAGGGGCAGGTACCGCGTCCTGGAAGTTCCAGGACAGTGAACCTGTCCTCCGTGTCCTTCCAAGAGCGGCGACCATAAGAATTGAATGAACAAAGTAACCATCCTCAACCTAGAAGGGCGTAGGGGCGGTTACTTTTTTCTTGTTTTTTTTGACGATTAAGAAATGTGTTTTCAGCTTGTGGAAAATGGGTAAATCGTAAGGTCGTCCTGACGAAATAGTAACTCATTTATTATAAAAAAGCCTGTTCAATTCATAAATTACTTTACTATTGATTAAGACTGTTCTAGAAAAAGCACTTGTAGTAAAATTTTTAAGAAAAAGCAACACGTTGAATCAATGACATCCAAAATAAAGGGTATTATACTAATTACAATAATAGAAAGGAAGGGGTCGTGTGAGTGAACCTTTATTAGTGCAGTATCGGACAGTAGGTGATTGGGAAAAGTTTGATTATCATGCTCATCTAGAACACTATGAAATTTATTTTTTCCATGAAGGATCCTGTAGATATTTGATCCATAATCTGATCTATGATTTACAACCGGGGGATATTTTATTGATGGATGGAAAGACCCTACATAGACCCAATATACAACCAGATAAGGAATATATTCGTAGTGTCTGTCATTTTTCTCCTCAATGGATATATGGTGTTTTATCTGAATTAAAGTCCTTACATCTATTAGAGGTTTTTGAGAAATTGCATCATTGTTTAATTCGTACGAATGAAAATGAGGAATCAAAGGAGCTGGAACGATTGTTCTGGCAACTTACAAAGGTAAAGAATGCAATGCTAATGGACAAAAATAGAGATGAGTCCGAGATTAAAGTATTGTTGATACAAATATTGTTTCTTGTTAATCGTCTCGGTCAAAATAGCACTTATAAACTATCAACCAAAAAAATTGACAAAACGGTCCATGCAGAGAAAATCGCGGAATACATACAAAAAAATTACCAAGAAAGTCTTTCTATAGATCAAATTTCTAACGACCTTAAAATAAGTAAATCCTATATTTCCCATGTGTTTAAAGAGATTACAGGATTCACTGTTATGGAATATTTAATGGGTTGCAGGTTAACTCAAGCTAAGTTTTTGCTTGAAATGAAAAAGGAAATGTCCGTGAAAGATGTATCCTTTGAATGCGGTTTTGAAAGCGTTTCCCATTTTAGTAGATATTTTAAATCAAAAATAGGTGTGACGGCGAAAGAATACAGAAGATCACGTGAGAGCTTAAATAGTTGAAGGAGTGGTTCCATGCAAGAGAAGGCGGTGTCAACAAAGTCAAAGCAACCATCAGTAAAAAGTCATGCACAAGTATACAACTTTAATTATGAATGGAAATATACACTTGCAAATGCGTATCCTCTTCAAGAGGCGCTAGATTCATCAAAGGATGGAGCAGGGAGATACTTTTACGACAAGGACTATATCATTGAGAATTGGGAAGAAGTAGGAGTTCCACACACCTATAATGATAAGGACTTATTCGTTGCACGAATTGAAGATGCGGGAAGCGGTCAAAAAAGAACTTTTTCCTTATACAGAAAATGGTTTCGACTCCCTAGACATCATCAAGAGAAAAAAATATTAATAGAATTTGAGGGTATTCGTCAAACATGTTACCTATATGTTAATGGTACATTGGCAGGATATTATGAAGCTGGCGTAGGACCATTTGCCTTCGATTTAACTGACTACGTTGATTACGATAATAATAATCTTATTGCCATTGCTACGGATAATACATCATCTAGGAATTTAGATTATTTTGCAGCAGAGACGCCAAACCATCCTGAGGCAATACCAGGTTCATTTATTGCTTCTAAAACAATGGGAGACAGCATTCCATCGTCAGCACGAGGTGTTGGGTACTTCTGGAATTGTAATGATTTTAATCCTAGTATCGGTGGATTAACAAAGAATATTCGACTTCATGTGAAGCCAAAGTTATATATTACTCTTCCGGTATACAGCAATCTTCGAACAAAAGGCGTGTATGTATATGGAAGAGATTATGATTTGAAACAGAAACAAGCTGTAGTCCATTTGGAAGCAGAAATAAGGAATGAAACGGGAACTGATAAGTCTGTTACTTTAGAATCTATTATCTATGATCATAAGGGAAATGAAGTTGGATGTATGTCATCTGAACAGGCATTCGTTCCTTTTGCAAAGAATTTACCAGAAACTCCTCCGTTAACTATCACACCTCAAGATGCTTATAAGAAGGAGAACGATTGTTTTCTACCATTGTCAGAAGATGAAGTAGAGCCTACCTTGACAGACTCTCTAGAAGTTTCCGTTGTCAAAGTTTCTTCCTTGATTTCGGATCTTCGTTTCTGGTCACCGGACGATCCTTACCTGTATTCTGTTCAGACAAATTTAGTTCATAACGGAAAGGTTCTCGACTCAGTTACAACCATTACGGGTTTTCGTAAGGTCTCGTATACGTTTGAAGATGGCTTAAAGATAAATGACACTCGTACTTGGCTTACAGGCTATGCACAGCGTGCTTCCAATGAATGGGCAGCGATCGGCACATCTCCAGATTGGTTGAAAGATATGGATGCTAAATTAATCCGAGAAAGTAATGCAAACCATATACGATTTATGCATGTAGCTGGATCTCCTGCTGATATCCGTTCTTTTGACCGCTTTGGGGTAGTATGCACACAACCAGCAGGTGATAAGGAAGAGGATAATAAAGGAAGGCAGTGGGATCAGCGTGTTGAATTAATGCGTGATATTATTATTTACTTTAGAAATAATCCTTCCATATTCTTTTGGGAAGCTGGAAATAATTCCATCACAAAGGAACATATGCGTGAAATGCGCTTATTAAAGGAAGAATTGGACCCTACTGGTGGGAGATATATGGGATGCCGTACATTAAATACGGAAGAAGTCTTGTCGGAAGCTGAATATGTAGGGACAATGCTAAATCGCCATGCGGGTCGTTATCAATCTGAAAAAATGCCTGTCACTGAAACAGAATATTTACGAGAGGAATCACCAAGAAGAGTGTGGGATGACTATACCCCACCAGATTTTGATTACGATAACCTGTGGCTTGGACAGGGTGGGAGAAAACAAATTGGTGGTGACTGTCACGATTTAACAGCAGAAGAATTCGCACTTTATGCAGCGAGAGGATATGCAGAATTCTTTCACGATCGTATCGGAGGAGCATCTGGTAAAAACTTGTATTCTGCAGCAGCAGCGCTGTGTTGGACTGATTCTGCACAGCATGGCAGACAGGCAGCTAGTGAAAATGCAAGAATGAGCGGTCGTGTAGACCCAGTACGACTAAAGAAGCAAAGCTTTGATGTTTTTCAAACAATACAATCACCAGTAGCGAAAATAAAAATAGTTGGTCACTGGAACTACCCACAGGAAGGTGGAAACAACTATCGATATGCTGTCAAGGAATTTGATGGTACGCATTGGCGAAAAACGGGAGAATATAACTTCAGAAATCCTAAAGATAAAACAGTTTATGTTATAGGAAGTTATTCCATTGCTAAAATAGAGTTGTTTATTAATGGAAAACTTGTAGGCATGTGTAATAAGCCAGTTGATACGTTTGTATTTCCTTTTCCTCATATTGATGTCACACAGTCGGGATCCATTACTGCAAAGGCGTATGATTATAACAATAATCTAGTATCTACTGAAACTATAGAAACAGTATCTCCTCCTGCAGAAGTAAAGTTGACCGCATTTGTGGGTGATCGAGGACTTTTAGCAGATGGAACAGATATAGCTTATGTTGATGTTGAAGTTGTTGATGAGAACGACCGCAGACATCCAATAGCTGATGATAGGATTGATTTTTCCATAGAAGGGCAAGGTATTTTCCTTGGTGGTTACAATAGTGGTCGTTTTAATGGATATGGTAAAGAGGATAGCGTAATTCACAAGGATCATGTTTATGCGGAGTGTGGTAATAATAGAGTATTTATTCGTTCTACAAGGAATGCTGGACCAATTCGATTAACTGCTCGAATGAAAGGGGTTCCAGAAACGTCTATCACAATAGAAAGTAAGCCTGTAGAAATTGTTCCGTTGACGCTTCATGAACCGCAGTGTCTCGAACCGACATATCCTGATAATCCACCAATTAGTGTGTATCCATTTAAGGCAATACCTGAGGCAGATAAAGTGAAGTATATCCCTTCTGATAAAGTATATTGTAAGGTTGTGGTAGATGGACAAGAACCAGATACTCGAGGTGTTTTGAGTGTCGTGGACCATGGGAGTATCTACAGCCCGATTATCTTTATATTAGAAAGAATCAAGCTCCATCGTCCAGATTTATTTGACTATCATTATGATTCAGACAAAGGTGTATTAACATTGACTTCAGATGGGCATACGGTGATTGCTGAAAAAGGGCGTACGCATCTTCTTGTTGATGGAGAAGAGAATCTATTAAATGGGGAACCATACGTAAACGAAAATGGTATATTCATAGTCGAGATTAATGCAGTCGTATCTTATATTAAAGACGTCGTTTCTTATTATGATGAAAAAGCTAGTCTGTTTCGAATCGAACTTCCTTAGAAATAAAAGTTAGTAAGAACCATAAGGAACTAGGTTTAAAATATTTTTAATTTTAAAACATTTTGGGTGGTAAGCAGTTTTTAATAGATAGTTTGAAGCTAGAACGAACTAATAGTGATGAAGGAGGCAGGAAGAAGGAACAAGAGAACTTGATTGGCAGTATAGGAAATAATAATCTAAGGGGGAAGAAAAATGAAAAGAGTAAACATGCGTTTTTTTATAATAATGGTAATTTCCTTACTACTATTAACACTTATTGCGTGCAGTAATAGTGCAAGCCAAAATCAAGAAAATAATAAATCTAATGAGTTTAATGAGAACACGTCAGACATTGATGCTAGTAACGTTGAAGAAGAAAGAATGTCTGTACGAATTATGACGACTTCATTTGATCCAATTGTTGCAGGCAAAGATAGTCCGGCACTCAAAGCAATTGAAGATTATACAAATATGGACATTATTCTAGAGTTTGTTGACAACTCGAATTATCCAGACCGATTTAATGTAACGCTGGCTTCAGGTGATATTCCTCATATCATCATGACTGGCAAAACCCCAAGTTTTATCAATGCAGCACGAGATGGTGCATTTTGGGATATCACTGATTATTTAGCTGACTATGAAAATCTGCGTGAAGCGAATGAAATTGTTCTAAATAATACTTCGATTGACGGTCGAATTTATGGACTTTATCGTTCACGACCACTTGGGAGAAATGGTGTGACGATTAATAAACAATGGTTAGATAATCTTGGGTTAGAAATTCCAAAAACGATGGACGAATTTTACGAAGTTTTAAGAGCATTTACGTATGATGATCCAAATCAGTCAGGAGCTGACGATACGTATGGAATAGTCATTTCCTCTTGGGCAGGACCATGGGACGTAATGCAAGTGTGGTTGGGTGCTCCGAATGAATGGGGCTTTGATGAAAGTGGAGAGTTGTTACCAGATTTTATGTTTGAAGAGTACCGCGAAGCGCTTCGCTTCTTCAAAAAGTTATATGATGAAGGATTAGTAAACGAAGACTTTGCTGTAATGGATCCAGGAGTTTGGTTTGATCCTATTGTAAGTGAGACTGCAGGGGTTCTTGTGGATGTAATTGACCAAGCGCATCGCCTTCAGAACAGAATGGTGGATGGATACAGTGATGATGACATTGTGTTAGATGTCTTTGGTGCCGTAGAAGGACCGAATGGTTTACAGACAAAGCCAACAGCAGGTTATAATGGAATGTTAGCTATTTCAAAGACGGCAGTGAAAACAGAAGAAGAATTACGACGTGTTCTACAATTCTTGAATGACTTAAATGATGAGTATATTCAAAATATAGCTTACAATGGATTAGAAGGTATTCACCATGAAGTGGTCGATGGTGAATTAGTCGTAACGGATGATGAAGACCTATTTGCGAGAGATGTGCGAGGGTTAAATCAGTTTCAAATGGCGATTCCAGAAGATCGCTTCCTAAAAGCTGCGCAGTCTGCTCTTCAAGATAAGCAGAATCTTGTAATGGAACAAAACGTAGATATCGTTATCGGTAATCCAGCTGAACCATTGAACTCAGACACATATGCTGAGAGAGGCCAGCAATTAGACAATATCATTGACGATGCTCGTATCAAATTTATTGTAGGGCAGATAGATGAATCTGATTTAGATAGAGAAATTGAACGGTGGTTAAACAATGGTGGAAGAGAATACATCCAAGAGATGAACGAAGCTTACCAACTTGCTCAAGGTAATTAAATTTCTAGAGGATAATTATGGACGGTTCTCAATTTCCACAGGGAACCGTCTTTTAGTTTACGGAGTTTTTGCTTGGTATTAGTAGTCCAAGATTGTATAAAAATAGTGGACTTAATTGATAGGGGATATATTTTATGTATGTTCATTTATCTCTTTATACCAGTCTCTTAGACTTGGATATTGATCAATATTCTGAACAGATGGGATAAACCCACCTACTTGCATGAGGATATGTTCATTATCAACAATAACCAAAACGATATCTCTGATAGGGGATTCAATAATCTCCTGTACTGTTTGATCTTTTTTCTGAAAGTAATGATAAATTCTTTCTTTATCACTTACATCGATAATCCATTTTGTTGTATCTTCTAGTTCTGATTGTCTATCGAGTTCCTCATTTTTATCAGGATCTTGAATCTCTTTTCCTCCAGCGTAGTTTTTATTCATCTTCAGGTTTTCTTTTAATAGCTCATTCGTTTCTGTTTGTCTTTCAATTAATTCAGCAAAACCAATGAAAAGCATACCAACAATAAAACCGCCAATAGTATACATAAAGAACGTACTCCAAGAAAACGAGAGGGAATAACTACTAACCTGATCTCCCATAACAATTCCAAAGATAAAACCTAAAAACATTTTAATAATTCCGATAATAAATAATACTTTCGCTACAATGTTTTTGTGATTCACATTTACTCCCCCCTTAAAATGTTGAACGAGAACGTGGTAGGATAATTTTACCATATTAGTATTAGAATTAGTATGTTTTCTTAAAGCAATAGAAAAATGATTTTGATGTGCCGAAAAGTTTATGCCATTGGAACATCTCTTTTTTATGCAGGAAAACTTTTTAAAAATGTCGAAAAAATAGGTGATTGTAATATTCCGTAAGTTGTGAGAGAGGTTGATTCTATGTTTGATAATAAGGAGATTGCCCATTGGATACGTGCTTATGATGGTACTACATATCCTTCTGGCATTTATAAAGATCTCGTGATCTGTGGACAAGATCATCCGCGAAAAATAGAGTTGATGGGTGCTTGGAAAACAGGAAGTCTTCGAGTTGCACCGACCGGAAATGTTTACATAGATAGTGAAGGAAATGGCTATTCCTATACTGATAGATGGAAATCTACTACTCCTGTAGGCTATGAAGTATGGAAAGATATTTCCGTTTATCAAAACGAAATAAAACATACGATTCCTGATCATTTTCCATCCAAAAAACCTGTTGTGATTTTAGAACTTCAAGATAGGAAAGGGTTCGGGTTCATTTGGGCGTTGTTTGCGGTTCATTGTTTTTACCCAACAATATATCCTCTTTACGATCAACACGTATATCGAGCGTTTATATATATTACGTCGGAGGGGAAAGAAAATCCGCGATTGGCTCCGAATAATTGGGATGAATATACTCGATATACAAAGTTCTTTCAGGAGCTTCTAGAGAAAGTGGACTTTTCGTATTGGAAATTAGATAAGGCACTCTGGGCATATGGTAAACACCTGAAAGGTCTTACTCCCACAAAATCCGATCCGACTGATAGAGACAATAAGGCTGATTGGGTTTCATCCAACACATTAGGATCGAAAGAAAAACAGTTTTTCTGGAAGTTTGATAGTAAAGATCAGACGTTATCTATTAAACGTACGTTCACTAATGGTTCCGTAGTGGAGAAGGTCATACAAAAGGATAGTCTAGATCAAATGCATTCTTTTGTTTGGAAAAATGAATGGGTGGATCTTGCAAATAACGTGGAAAAATTAAGTACTAAGACCGAAAAAGTAGGTTTGGGATGGTTTTTACATGAGCATTTACATTGGCCAGTCGTAGATGCACAATTAGCAAGCCATCTAGCCGCTATTTTTACAAGAGCTGAAATATGGGAATACAACGGGCTGAAGAGAGGGATGAAGTTTAGAAGTTATTCTGAGAGTTGGGAAGATAAACTTTCTAACTATTATTCTTCTTTATTTTTGCGTACATAAAAAGGTGGAGGGATAGAATTGGAACTACAAATTACTGACTCTTCATGCTGGAACCGACCCGTGGGTTCCTTTACCATTTTAATAGAAAAAAAGGGGGAAGTTAGATGAGTTCTGTTGTAAAAGCGGATATAAAAGAATTAGACATAATAGTAGACATTGACAACCAGGTTATTGGAAACACAAGTAGGCGAAATGATATTGCGAAATCAATAGAACTTGAACAATGCTTAGTGGTTAAAGAGGATGATGGTATTGCTGGTTTCTTACTTTACGACACTAACTTCTTTGGATGCACATTTATATCTCTCATAATTGTGTCTCCTTTGAAGAGACGAAAAGGATATGCATCACTGTTAATAAACCATCTAGAGAGTATCGCTCCAACGCAAAAGGTATTTTCTTCTACGAATCGTTCTAACACAGCTATGCAAAAAGTATTTGATCTCAATGGATTTATAGAGAGTGGTTTCGTTGACAACTTAGATGAAGGAGATCCTGAACTTATCTATTATAAGTCTAAATCTTCATTTCAACCAAGACGTTTGTAGAAAAATAAGGGGTGGCGAAATGAATGTAAAAATAGGAGAATCTCATGGTTCTAAACAAGAAGAGAGTACAATCAAGAATGCAAGGAAAATTACTGTACCAATGGAGCTGTGTGATGCATCTGGTAAATTAAATCCTAGTAGTATCGGCTGGGCGAAAGCTCCCCTTATTCGCAGTAATCTTTCGGGAAGCTACTTTCGAAAAAAACGCTGGAACTATTGGTGCATTACGAATCCTGATGTCTTGTTTTCCGCAACAATCTCTCATATCGATTATGCGGCGGTTATGTTTGTCTATATCCTTGATCTCAAAACATTACAATTTTTTGAAAAAACAGCACTCGTTCCTCTTGGAAAAGGTGTTGATATGCCGGAAGAAGTAAATGCGTCTCTTTCTTATTCTAGTAAAGAGCTAACTCTTTCGCTTTTGGAAAAAGGAGATGCTACGAACATCGTTGTGTCGTGTCCTAATTTCAGCGGGAAGGGGAAATCATTGACGGCGAATGTTATTGTGCATCGTCCTGATGACCATGAAACTCTTAATGTGGTTGTACCGTGGAGTAAGAAGCACTTTCAATATACGTCGAAGCAACCTGCACTCCCGACAGAAGGTACGATACAGTGGGAGAAGAAACAATACAGTTTAAAAAGAGAAGGAACGTACGGATGTCTAGATTTTGGTCGAGGAGTATGGCCATATAGCTCCACATGGAATTGGGCTTCGGCAGCTGGGCAGACGGATGGACATGTGGTTGGACTAAATTTCGGAGGGCAATGGACGGACGGAACTGGGCAGAATGAGAATGGATTCATTGTGGATGGCAAACTAACCAAGATCCACGAGGACATCACATGGCATTACGACCAATCCAATTATATGAAGCCTTGGACATTACGAACGGAAAATAGTGACCAGTTATCCCTAACCTTTCAACCATTGTTCGAGCGGACGGCTGCAACCAAAGCCATCATCATTCAATCAGAAGTCCACCAAATGATAGGTACCTTTCAAGGACATGTAACAACGGAGGAAGGAAAAACAATAACCATCAACTCACTGCTAGGCTGGGCGGAGGACCATAGGGCGAGGTGGTAGGGGGGAATCACTGGGGGCGGTTCGACCCTAGCAAACTAGAGATACAACTTCCTACAAGTAAAGTTAGTAATTTAAAAGGCAAAGAGTTCATCATCTGGTCACAGATGAAAGATGTATTGGCATCATTTGAAAGTAAGACACCACATGAGTATGAGAAATATGTAGCAGGAAGAGCGAGAAGGTGGTTGGAGGGGAAATTGGATTTAAAGATTAATATTTCTCATCCAATGTAAATAACTATAAAAGTGAGGGATGGTTAATGATAAACTATCTAGGTTACTTTGTGATATTCATTTTAGTCCTCATTCTTATTATAGGTGTGAGAAATGAATATAAAAAAAGCACCCCAGAGATAAAAGCTGAAATAAAGGAGGAATTAAAAAAGCCGTTTTCTCTTATCTTTTCAGGTTTACATCATATAGGTTTTTTCATTCTATTCTGCGGATTCATTATAGACAATCTTTTCATAATAGGATTAGGAACGTTCGTGTTTACAATAGGTATGTTACTGGAAGCTATTAAAATTAGAAAACAAAGAATCAAAAGTGTTTTAAGTGTTATTTTTACCGTGTGCTTTTCTATTTCTATCTATATTTTTTACTTCTAATATTTCTGACAAACGTAAAATGAGTTTAAGTGAGATCCTATTCTTCTTTGGATAAATAAGGTAAAATAAAAGGATAGTAATTTCAAATATTAGGGAGGAAAAGAAATGTCAGGACAAAGGACAAAAAAGCGATGTTTTTGTTTATAACGACTTCCGTGATAATCTCATTATTGACCGGTATGATCCAACGTTTCATTCGATGCGTTCAATGAAAACAAAGCATCTTAGTAGTGAAAATAGTGAAGATGCAATAACATGGAATGTGTTTCGATCTCTTCAACAACTAGACCCCACAATATGGCTACCAGAAATGTTTACAACCTCCTTTAACATGCCGTTTCCTTACAGCACACAACACACCAACATTAAGCTATGGAAATTACTTCAACCACCACAAGAACGAAAAAACATGGAGGGTCCAACAGAAATTGATATTTTAATAGAAACAGATGAATTTGTATGGATCATGGAAGCAAAATACAAAAGTGATATTAGTATGGAAACGAAACACGATAAGGATAGGAACCAGATTATCAGGAATATCGATGTTGGATCCATCTATTCAAACAAAAAAGACTTCTACTTCACACTTCTAGCATTACAACCAGAAGTAGCGCCTAAAGGCTATTCAACGATAAAAGAATACAAAGAAGATGGCAGCAAAATAGATGTACAACTTGATCCAAGAAAAGTTAGTAACCTAAAAGGCATAGAGTTTCTCACATGGTCAGAGATTATAGATGTTCTGGCGTCATTTGAAACGAAAACTCCAGACGAATATGAGAAATATGTAGCAGAAAGAGCGAGAAGGTGGTTGGAGGGGAAGATATAGTTTTCTTAGATTTAAAGGGTCTATGACGAAAATCTATTTCGAAATCAGAAGGAAGCGCAAGAATAGTTCCACTGCTTCCACATAATGACTTATCAGATAAGCTGCTGGGAAAACTAAAAATAAGGGGAGTAGATCGCAGAAATTTATTGTTGAAGTGAATCACGGGGACCAAGGAGACAGGTACCGTGTTCCAGTGTATGTTAGTTATAGAGGCAGTGAACCTGTCTCTGTATCCCAATAAGGTTTTTATTTTAAATGTCTTTGTGTAAGAATGTAATTTAGCTAAGTGGCAGTAATCCTTAACATATTGATGCAATTGAGATATATCATAATGGAGGAAACAAAACAAATATGTAGAATTAATGAAATATAATAATATTTTGCTAGGGGGTTGATGAGTGTCTATTTATAAAAATATTTTCCATTACTATCGTGGGCAAACAAGAAAAGGCTCAGAAGAATCAAAATTATTACAGGTAGAAAATAACGTAACAAAGGCTTATATAAATGTATTACAACATTCATCGCCAATCCTAACAATGCGTTTCGTAAATTGGTTGGGACTAAAATCCAACGGAGACATGGAATTCGAGTATATGTATCAAGTTTCCAATGAACTCCACCGAAAAACTCCACAAGCTGCAGTAATAGGTATAGCAGATACTAAAGAATTGAAAAATACTTCCCATGATAAAAAGTATAATATTCCTGATGGTGCAATATTATCTAAATCTATTTCAATATTAATTGAAACAAAGATAGGTTTAAACTCTTATCTTGACATAAATCAGATTGAGGGGCATAAGAATAGGTTTGCTATTGGGCAATCCATACAAGATAACATTATTCTTACTTGGGATGAAATTAGATCATTTTTTAGGGAACAATTAGAATTTTTTAAGGAATCAAGTGATATAATGACTTGTTTTTTACTACGGCAATTTGAGGAATTCTGTATTATTAATTGTCTTGGCGGTATAAAGACAAACGAATACTTCTTCTTACAGTTTGAGAAGGTGAAAGCTCAAGAATTAGCAAGAAAAATCCATGGTTATATCTGGCATGAATCTGGTTATCAAGATATAGAAGATGCTGGAACAAAGGACGGAATTGGATATAAAAAATTAGGAAAACCTAAATTTGCTACCTTATCTATTCAGAGGCAAAGGCATTTTATTCTTCATATTGGGAAGAAGGGAGAGAAATTAGGACTAAGTGTTCAAAAGGAAATAGATGAAACGCTTGGGCGGGTGTTTAATAGACAAGAACATGATGATGAAAGGTATCCTCATGAGGCATATATAAGACTGGAATGGGTTGATACTTTTGAACAAATTAAACCATTTATTGATTATTCGTACCAATTAAGATGACACATTTTCCCTAATGACTACTGAAGATCTAGTTATTAAGGTTCGAAGAATTAATATGTAAACAAAGTAATTTACAACCATACTATTCAATACTAAATTGTCTTTCTAGTTTGGAAAAACATGGTGTGTCCTATTTATGACCCACCCTTAATGTGATTTCTTCATTCATTCACAATAATAGACGATTCCTCTTTCAGAGTTGCAGGGGCAGTTCATATGATAAAATAACAAAAACAGCCGTCACCAAAGATCCAGTAAGTTGTGATATCTAGTAAAATAGATAGTTCCATGGGATATTTAATACAAGCAAGCAGAAATACAAATTTAATCGGAGGAAATAATTTTGAAAACTGACAACTGCGCCTTCTGCTCAAACGTAGAAATGGTCTTAGAAAACAACCTTGCCTTCGCCATCTTCGACAAATATCCAGTTAACAAAGGGCACCTTCTTATAATCCCTAAACGTCATGTGAGTGATTTCTTTGATACGACGGATGAGGAGAGAGCTGCCTTTAATGAGTTGTTGGAAGAGGGGAAGAAGCTTTTAGATAGTAAGTTCCGTCCTGATGGTTATAATATTGGGGTTAATTGTGGAGAAACTGCTGGGCAAACGATCTTTCATGTGCATGTACATTTAATTACACGATTTTTTGGAGATATGGAGGATCCGCGTGGTGGCGTTCGTGGTGTGATCCCTGAGAAACAAAAGTACTAGTCTTTGTGAGAGTTACCTTCTCATAAAGGCTTTTTCTTTTGGGTTTACCTTCCTTGTCCAATGGGGCTATGATAAACTGTTAAATATATACAATACAGAGGAGTCGGTCATAATGCCTACATATAATAAACTTGTTCGAGATAACATTCCAAATATCATTGAGAAGACCGGAAAGAAATATCAAACAAGAACCTTAGATGAAAAAGAATACATAAATGAATTGAAAGTTAAATTAGGGGAAGAAGTAGAGGAGTATCTCCAAACAGTGAGCGATGAGCATTCGGTAGAAGATCTGGCGGATGTGCTGGAAATCATTCACTCACTAGTAAAGGTACATGGAACAACAATGGAGGACTTGGAAGCAGTAAGAAAAGAAAAAGAAACGAAGCGCGGAGGCTTTCAGGAGCGTATTTTCCTGATTGATGTGGAAGATGAGTAATGTAAAACTCATTACAGAATCGTTAGTAGATGACGTTACAGAGGCAATGGGGCAGGCTTCCTCTATTTACATATTAACTTCCTTCATTATGAAATCAGGAGTAGAAGTTCTCCTTCAACCACTGAAAGCTGCTTTAAATCGTGGTGCGGAGGTCAAAATTTGTACTGGTGATTATCTATTTGTGACACAACCAGATGCTCTGACATTATTAGCAGAGCTAGATGATAGATTAGAGGTTCGTTTGCTTCACAGTAACGGGAAATCCTTTCATCCGAAGGCGTATATGTTTCAGTTTGAAAACAATGGTGGTGTTATGATCGTAGGTTCATCTAACCTATCAAGATCAGCGTTGTCGCATGGAGTGGAATGGAATCTTGCGATGGATTTGGATACATCCGTTTCTACATTTGAAAAAGCACTAGATGAATTTATGAAATTGTTTTTACATGAGCAGACCATTTCTGTAAACATAGAAACCATCCAAAGTTATCGAGAGCTTTATGATAAATATCATCGTGAAAATCCCGACCTCATCCGTACTTGGTCCAAAGCGGAAGAAGTTGAGCTTATGCTTCCAAAAGTACAAGAGAAAGTGGAAGCTGGAATCATTCATGATGATAAAACAGGATATGATGTTATTTCACCAAGACCATCCCAAGTAGAAGCATTAGAGGCGCTCGAAATTGTCCGAGAAGAGGGCTACGATAAAGCGATGGTTGTAATGGCAACTGGTCTAGGAAAGACCTATCTTGCATGCTTTTTTGCGAGCAACTTTAAGCGGGTTTTGTTCGTAGCTCATCGTGAGGAGATATTGAAGCAGGCACAGAAATCATTTCTTCATATCATGCCAGAGCGATCTGCAGGTATATACAATGGTGCTTTGAAAGAACATGACAAAGACTTTGTATTCGCGTCTATTTATACTCTTGCAAACGAACGACATCTAAAAAGATTTGAAAAAGATAGTTTTAACTTAGTTGTGATCGATGAGTTTCATCATGCAGCAGCTACTACCTATCGACGAGTACTAGATTACTTTGAAGCTGAATTTTTATTAGGGATAACAGCAACTCCTGACCGAATGGATGGGAAGGATGTTTATGGAATCTGTGATGGAAACATTGCATATCAAATTCACTTTATTGAAGCAATCCAACGTAATTGGCTTACCCCATTTCGCTATGTAGGAGTCTATGATGAAACAGACTATTCCCAAATTACATGGCTAGGTGGTCGGTATGATGAAGAAGAATTATTGGCTGTTCAACTAAAAGAAGAGATGGCAGAGAAGATATACAGTAGTTGGATAAAACACAAGCAAACAAAGACACTTGCTTTTTGTTCTTCTATTAAACAAGCAAAATTTTTAGCAGAGTACTTTAAAGCTAGAGGTGTTCATGCAACAAGCCTTCATTCCCAAGGAAGTGAATTCACAAGATCGGAAGCGATTGGAAAAATCGAGTCGGGGGAATTAGAAATCATTTTTACAGTGGACCTTTTTAATGAAGGAACTGATATCCCACCAATAGATACTCTTCTTTTCGTTAGACCAACGGAATCTCTTACTATTTTTACACAGCAGATTGGCCGTGGCTTAAGGCTGTTTGAAGGGAAAGAGTATTGTACCGTTATTGATTTAATTGGTAATTATCGAAATGCGGATAATAAACTTGCATTATTAGATACTCGAACGGATGAAGAAAGGATAAAAAGTAGTGAGCTCGTACCTCAAGTTCCTGAAAGTTGCATCATAGATTTCGACCTGGAAGTTATCAATTTATTAGATGAGTTAAGGAAGAAAAGACAACCGAGAAAAGAGCAATTGCGCCATGCATATATGGAATTAAAACAAGAGCTTGGAAGAAGACAAACATACCTTGAATTACACCTGCACGGAAATGCCAAAACAAAGGAATATAAAGACCAATTTAAATCGTACGCTGGATTTTTATATTGGGCAGAGGAGTTAGATGAACACGAGGAAGAAGTGTTCAAAGCTAATGAACCTTGGCTAAAGGAAGTGGAAGGAACTGGTATGAGCAAAAGCTATAAAATGGTGGTCCTTTCCTATATGTTAAGTCGAGGCGTTGAGCATTGGTTAGATCCAGTTTCTCCAGCTGAAGCAGCACCTTATTTTCATCGTTATCTAACAGAAAAAGAATATAGGAAACGCATTGATTTCTCCGATAAACAAGGTAGAAGCCTGTGGGAGTATGATGAATCAAAAGTAGCGAAATTAATAGCAACAATGCCAATGACAAAATGGAGCGGCAGTTCAAAAGGGCTATTATCATTTGAAGATAATATATTTAAGGTTGAGTTTGATGTGATAGAGGAACATAACGAAAAGCTTTTTGAGTGGACGAAAGAGATTTGTGAGTATAGGTTGCATGGGTATTTTGAGAGAAGGAATTATTTAAGCACTTAAAGTATACCCAATAATCCCTAAAATGAGGAGAATATATGAAAAGAAAAGATGATTTCATTAAATGGATGAAAAATTACTCTGAGTTATCACAGAGCAGCATAAATAAATATTCAGGGGCTATAAATACTATCTCTAGAGAATTAAAGGATAGTAGTATAACAGATAGAAACCTATATTATGTTGATAGTGCAGTTGAAATAGAAAAGCTAAAAGAATTGTATTTTTCAATTAATGAATATATTGAAAAGGACAAAAGAGGTAATAGAATGTATAGCAGAGCGCTTAAATATTATATAGAGTTTCTAAAACTAGAGGGTAAACGAGATAGTTGATGAACAAAGAACCTTATCAAAAATTGATAAGGTTACTTTGTGCTTACTAAATTATAATCTTTAATTAGGTTAATGTTCTCTTTTGCCCAAGTAGCAATAGGGAATACCATAGCTTTAGCTAGTAGAACTGGAACAGCATTACCTATTTGTTTGTATTGCTTATCTAATCTATTGTTTTTTTGAACTAGTTTATTTCCTCCGTCAGAAAACTCAAACCAATCGGGGAAAGTTTGAATGCGTGCAATTTCTTTAACGGATAAACGACGGTGTTGTGACGGGTCTCCCGGTAACTCCCATTTATCTTTGTCTATTTTAACCATTCCATCTCCACTCGGATGAAGAGGTGCTTGTCTACCTGATGCTTGAATAGTAAAACTTTGTTCATCCCATCTTTTCTTACGGTTACGTGATAAATATATAGGAGAGAATCCTCCTTCAAACCAATCACCAGGATCCTTTTCTAAATCACCAATTGCATCCTTTAGTGTAATATAGGGAAAATCTCTTTCGTAACCATGAGATGTTTCGGGCAATACGTAATCAAAGTTAATATTATCACGAACTCCAATAATAAATACTCTTTCCCTTAATTGTGGAACTCCATAGTCTCTAGCATTTACTAAATAAGGTTTTACTTTGTATCCAGCAGAAGCAAAGTCTTGAATTATTTGGTTTAATACTTCGCCCTTACCAAGAGTCATCATACCTTTTACATTCTCTGCTATGAATACAAAAGGTTTTGACTGAAGAAGACATCTAATAAAATGAATGTAAAGAAAATTTCTATCATCATCAATTAATCTTGGACCAGCCTCGCTAAATCCTGGGCAAGGAAATCCACCTAACACTAGGTCCGCCTTAGGAAAGGTTTTAATTCTACGTATATCTAACTCCTGTTGATAAACTTTTGGGAAGTTACTTCTATAGGTCTCGTTAGCTTCTTTAAACAGGTCGTTAGCATAAATTGTATGAAAAATGCTCTGTTCTCTTATGTTATTATATGTTTTCTTATCTTTAAAAGCTTCTAATGCTATATCTCCAACGACAGCTTCTAACCCAGCTAACTCTGCCCCTAAATCTAATCCCCCACATCCAGAAAATAGGCTTATAACATTGATTTTATCATCTCGATAATCGATATTAGTTAGCTCGTCCTCAGCCTCGTAATTAAAATTCGACTGTTCTTCTTTTATTTTTTGTAGAAGAAGTTGTTTAACTTGTTCAGGGTTATAATCTTTTAAGGGGCGGTATTTGGCACGACCTCTTTCATCAATCTTCATAATTCTACCTCCCTATTTGATACTATTGATATATCCTATTCTATCATCTATTACAGGTAAAGGCCAGTTTTTTCTCTTTAAAAACCAATGATTGACAATTCGATTAATTTTAAATGTATAATAAATTGAGGTGGTAAATATGAAGATATCCCCAAGACAAATTGGCGATCAGCATGTTAAATCTGTTTGTGAAGTCTTACGACACCAATTAAAAAACGAACCCGTGCCTACTTTTCCTGCAACGGTTACAAAAACAGTGTCATACATAAAGAACTTATTTCCAAATATCATATCAGTTAATTCGAAGTTCGAATCAGAGAATACAAACCATGCTAAAGATATTACCTTATATTTGAGCAATAATGAAGTTATATCTGTAAATCTATTTCTGATAAAAAAAGGTGGGCGTATTCAACCGAAGAATCCAGGTGCCAAAAGCTTTTTTTTAAAGTATTTTTATTCTCATTATTTACAAAACGAATTTAATAACTTTCTTGAAGAAGAGTATAAATATTTTCTCCATAGGGTATTAAATGAGAAGCTAGCCTCACACTATATTAATGAGAAAAAAGAACTTAAGAGATTAGTATCGATTCATTTCCCTAAATTTGATGAAAGTATTAACAGGCATAGAGAAGAATTTTTATATAAGTTACGTGAGAAATGTTTTACTTTACTAAAAGATGGATTTAATAATAAGAGTAATGGATTTTTCAATGCATACAATATATTTTTTATGACAGAAGATATTAATATTGTTACTATGTATGGAAAAACTCATAATGATGTCACAGTAAATGAGTTTGATCCAGGAACACCTGCTTTTAGCGATATTCATATATATAAAATTGGAAAAAATTCCGTTGGTATTAAGTATGGTAAAGTAGCATTGACTCTAAGATTTAAATTTGAGAGTGGTCCTACTTCCTCAATAAAATTAGCAGCAGGATATGATACTTTCCTTGAAGATGCTAAAAGAGTAGATGTTAATCATTCAACTTTAGGAAAATTCGAAGATATACTCAATAACCATAATTATATCAGTACATCTAACAATAGTAATGCAATTGGGAAGTGTCATGAAGCAATATCTTATTACCATCTCCTAAAGGAGTTTCCTTTTACTTCTCAGGTAGATCCGAACGAGGCTCCAGAATTGTTAAAGAAATATTATTCTTTTGTTAAGACTGAGGTAATACAGAAGCTGTTCGCAGCAACAGCCACAGTGGTAGATGTTATAAAAGATAATTTTGTTGAAAAGTATAATAATTTCAAGATTGATAGTATTGAGCTAGTACCGGATAGTTATATTAATGATAGGTTAGATACAGGTGATTTACAAATTATTTTAATAGTTAAAGACAATTATATTGTTGAGAAAATATCATTGAAGGCACTTTCCAGGAAGGGAAGCAAGATCACAACTAAAAATCCAGGTATCGGAACCATCCTAAGCTCTAGGTATTTCAATATTGGTAATATGGATACATTCGTCAACGAAGTTAAGACAAAGTATGAAACCGGTGAATTTACTAGATCTGAAAGTCTTGAGTACATTTCTTCTGAGCTCGGGTTTCACCTATCTAGTGCAAGACAGGAGCAATTAAAGAAAGGAATCCAAAATTTATTAGGAGAAGCGACAACTATAGTAACTTTTTATAATGATAATGTTAGTTATTATAAGGAGCATACACAAATTGAAAGTGAAGTAAAAGTTTATGTAAATGAACCCACTAGAATTCAAAACACTTTGGCATGGGATGGCGATAGTGAAAAAATAAATTTACGTGTAAAGTTTAGTAAGGGTCAAAGCCATGGTTGGTCTTCTGTAAAATTGACTTCAGAGTATCTTTTAAAGGAAAAATAGGTGGAGGTTTTTAAAAATATACATTGACTAAAAGGCAGAGAATTTAAACAAAAATATGTTATTAGAAAAGGCTAATTTACAGCTAAATGTGCTTGTATGTATTTGCTGGTTGTTTTAAAAGTTATAATGAAATGGTTGGGATTGTCTCTGTGTAGCGAAAAGGTTGATGTGGCAAAAGAAATCCAACTGCATTTGAAGTTCTTAGGTGAGTGAGTTGAGAGAGCATAGATTTGTTGATCGTCGTTCTATGGGTACCTTTCGTTCATTTCTGTGAGGCGAATCGTTGCGAGCATTCTTCCTTCATAAGAGGAACGTACTTTAAGGTAAGAGCTATCAATTATAAATTATAGTAATACACTTAAGGTTTGAAGCGACGCAAGCAGTGTTGTATATTATTCTATGGATAAGTACATATGTGGTAAAGCGGAGGATTTTAATATGAAAATTGAAATTGGAGAATCACTACTTTTATCATGGTTAAGGCATGTTAAGGAGTGCCAATTGGTCCAATTGAACTGGAAAGCTTCAGGAAAATGGGAGCTAAAGAACAGGGAGTTATTAGAGCAGCTAATGACTGTTTCAGCGGATTTGTTTTCGGAGAAATATAATTATAATTTATATAAGGGAAACAGGTCAGTAGATCAACTTATTGGACAAGGGGAGATTGACGTCTTAGGGATCTCTTATGAGGAAGATCAAAGCTATATCTATGCGATTGATGTAGCTTTTCATGAAAAAGGTTTGAACTATGGTTCACGGGAAGAGACGGTTTCAAGAATAATTAAAAAGTGTTTACGTACAGCCATGTGCATCTATGGATATTTTGGTTTTACTAATGGATCAATTGTTTTTGCATCACCCAAAATTAATCCTAGTGTGGAAAGAGAGCTCATGAACTGTGTAGAAGATATGAACCTAGTTTTAAGACACTTCAATCTAGATTTTACTATTCGTGTTATTGGTAACGATGAATTTGGTATAAAGATAGTCGAACCTGTTTTGAATGTACTTGGAGAGGTTGCGGATACATCAGAGCTATTTATGAGAAGTTTACAGATGTATAATTTATTCGCTGGAGAAAAATCAAGTCGGGCAGTGAGACAAAGGTCTGTTACTGAACGAAAAAGCTCCCCTATTCCAGAAGTGATAGAAGCGAAAGGTTTGGAAGGGTTGGAGGAAATGAAAATAGGCGCTATCGTCCGCACAGTACTTAGAAAAATTCTAGAGGAAGGTAAGGTTTCTAGGGAAGAAATAGAACGGATGCAAACAAAGAGCTTTTCAAGGGAAACATTCCATATTCAGTATCCTTTGTTGCAGAAGGCAAGTTTAACGCCTGGGGTTAAACCGGCAAGGTATTATTCAGGAACGATAACCATATTTGGCGAGGAATATTACCTGTGTTCTGAATGGTATGAGGTTCCTGCAAATAATGATAGACCATATTTGATGAAGTGGCTTGGGATGCATGTATAGAGTGTGATACAGAGTTAATAATCGACAAGTGGTCAGTGCTTACGTAAGGTTTGGAAAAATTTTATGTAGTTTTAGTAGGCTATTGATTTGTTGGTTAGCTGAATTTATCAACTGATAGAAAGAAGCCAACGTTTTGCCATTTTGCATACGTTTATATAGCCAGAACGATTATGAAAATCCTTCTCCTGGTAATAAAAAAGGTGGAATCACCATTCTAGAGGTAAAATCATTAGGAAATGTACAAAAGTAGATTTAACAGAATCCGTATCCTATAATTTAGAAGATATTATAGAGCTGGGAGTGAAAGACAGTATTTAAAATGTTTTGTTATCACTAAAACAATACAAGGGGAAGTCTAAACAAAGGGTTGGAATATTGCTTATTTGGGATGGTTTTCCGTATTAGAAGTAGGTACAAATGAGTACCTACTTTTTTCTATTTTCACTTTTCTCGCTGGATGAATTCTGAAAAAAATGACCTTCTTCACAAATTAACTATTTGATATTTTTTTTGCTATAATAATATTATTCAAATAATTCAAATATTTTATTTTCCGTAAAGGTTATCGAAAAATTTTCGCTTTAGGAGAAGAAAAATGGATAATAAAGGCTTAATCGGTAATCTCTATCGAGTATCAGAATGGCTAATACGTTTAGCATATATAAATATACTTTGGATGTTATTCACTATAGTAGGTTTAATAATTTTGGGCATTGCACCTGCTACAGCTACTGTTTTCACTATTATAAGGAAATGGTTTATGGAGACACGGATATTCCCATCTTCAAACATTTACATCCGTATATAAAGGTGATTTTATAAAGGTGAACATATTAGGTTTCCTGTTAGGGATTATTGTGTACATTATATATTGACTTTTTATTAATTAGCTTATTTTCTGGGATGCTACAGACGATTATGTTTGTTGGCTTAATCATTGCTAGTTTACTAGTTTTACTAGTAGTGATTTATATTTTTCAAGTTTTTGTTCATTATGATTTTAAATTTTTCGATTATTTTTAACAAGCATTACTTAGCTGGGTTTGTTAGCGCCATCACTACTATTACCATATTGCTTTGCGTGGTTATTTTATATCAACTATACCTTTTTGTTCCTGGTTTAATTCTATTCTTTAGTGTGAGTTTTCTTTGTATGATTATAATAGGCCAGTATTATATGAATTTAAGGAAAATTGAAGAAAGAAAAAGGGTGTTGGAAGAAAGCTTTGATGGGAATTAAGTTGGGAAAACAATAATTTTTTACAAAAGAGCCGTTCTAATTCAAATGAAGATACTGAAGAGAGATTCCCTCTTTGATACCATGGTTTAGGATTATACTTTCTAGGAAAGAGTTGGGTCATATGAAACGGTGGAAAAAATTCACATTAAGAACTAAAATGATTACTGCTTTTTCTACGGTTGTATTGCTTCTTATTACTTTTATATGTTTATTGTTTTATTTTACAAATGTACATGAAATGAAGCAACAAACCCAATCCCTATCCGGTGTTATATCAAGGCAATTTAATAAGACACTAGAATTATATATTGCGGATATTGAAAGATTATCAACAGTAATTTTTACGGATACAATCATACAGGATAGTTTAGATAATCACCATGATATTTATAATCCTCATGAACACATCAATATAAAAAATAATATTTTTCCAAGGTTATTTAATTATGGATATCCTATGCATGATGTAGAGAAGATTTCAATATATACAACGAATAGAATTGTTTACAACTACTATAAAAGAGGAGATTTAAGTATTGAAAGAGCCATACTAAAAGAGGATTGGGAAGACACGTTAGGAGGGCTATCCAAAAATGAATTTATGCTTTTACCAACAGAAGAAATCCTCTTACAGAATGGCACACGTAAGCAAGTGATTTCTCTAGTAAAGCACATTTATCAAATACCACGTAGGCATTATATTGGTTCCATGAAAATACAAGTTAATATTGATTCGTTAAATAATCTACTGGTCCTTAATGATCACCTTGAATTAGGTGACCATATTAGAGTTCTCATTATTACAGAGGAAAACGATGTGATTTATGATAATAATCGTGAACTAACAGGTGAAAAAATGAGAAACTTTGAATTTAAAGAGGAAATGGATAATAATTCATTTGGAGAAGTTAGTTGGGAGAATAACGATTACTTATATACTTTTGAGAAATCAAATTACACCGATTGGAGAACACTGATATTAATATCAGATATGTTTATTGTTTCAGAACAGAAAAGAATCCAGTCTTTCATTATCTACATTGGGTTGCTTTCCACCATAATTATTACATTTGTTTCAATTTGGCTATCCCATACTATCACTGAACCTCTTGAAAAGATAATGGCAAAAATGACATTAGTAGAAAAGGGTAAGTTGAAAGAGCGAATGGAAATAACGGGAAATGAAGAAATGGACGTCTTGAATCGAGTTTACAATAAGATGCTTGATAGCATCAATCGCTTGATTAGGGAAGTATATGAATCCAAGTTGGCCGAAAAAGATGCGAAAATAATTGCGCTCCAATCTCAAATAAATCCTCATTTTTTGTATAATACGTTAAATATCATGAAATCTATTAGCCGTGTAAAGGGAGTTGAGGAGGTTGCAGAAATTTCCGAGGCACTTTCTGATTTATTTAAATATAGTATGAAGCATTTAAGGGAGCCAGTTCCTCTAATGAATGAATTAGAACATGTACATAATTACATGAAAATACAAAATTACCGTTTTGGAAAAAGATTTAAATTACAATGTAGTATAGATGAAGAACTATTCGTGGCGTCATTACCTAAATTAACAATTCAGCCTATTGTAGAAAACGCTGTGAACCACGGTCTTAGTGATGTAAAAAATGGAGGATTAGTGGAGTTAAATGGTAAAAAAAATGGTGACATTCTCGTTATAACGATTAAAGATAATGGAAAGGGCATGGAAAAGGATAAGGTAGAAGCTTTGAAAGAAAGACTACTATCCTTAACTTTTAAAGATAAATACGATAGTGAAGGTTCAGGAATTGGGCTTATAAATATTCAAGAGAGAATTCAATTATTATATGGTAAAACATTTGGTTTGAGAATAGAAAGTGAACAGAATTTCGGAACAACAATAACTTTAGAAATACCTTTTGTAATATATGAAAGACGGAAGGAGTTGGATGGCCAATGAATTTATTTCTTGTAGAAGATGAACCGTGGGCATTAATGGAGTTAGTAGAATTATTTAAACGCTATGAGCCAGCACACACGATTTATTCTTTTGAAAACGGAGATGATGCTTTTTCTGCACTAGAAAAGGTTCATCCACAACTAGTTATTTCCGATATAACAATGCCTGGAATGAATGGTCTAGAACTGATAAATAGAATATTGAAAGTAGACCCTTCCGTAAAGTGTATTATTTTAAGTGTACATGATCAATTTAATTATGCTCAGCAGAGTATCAAGATAGGAGTAATTGATTATTTATTAAAACCTATCAAAAAAGAGCAGCTATATACAACAGTTGATCAAGTTATTGCCACTATTGAAAGTGAAGAAAGAAAAATACGAGAAAGTGAGATTTTGGCTATTTCTAAAATGCTATATACATCTCTAGAAAATGAAGAAGAACATATTTTATATCGAAACTCCTATTATTTAGTCTGTTTGATATTAGAAAATCGGGAAGGGGATAAAAGCTGGGCTGATTCCAGTATTACAAAGGGAGAATGGTTAGGCTTTCTTGAAAGGAAGTCCTTATATAAAAATGGACTATTCTGTTTAGATTATGATTCTCAAAGCAGAGTGCTACTTATTCCTGAAATGGAAAAGGAAAATCAGATCCAAATAGAAATACATCTAAAGGACATTTATGAACAAATGAAAAGTAAGGAAATAGTCCATATGAGCTACCTTAAGAAGAGGGAAAATGAAAGTATTGCAAGAACATTTGCTTTAGTGAATAAAAATTTAGAAAAACATATGAGATTTGGACAATCGACATTCGTTCCCCCAGAAGCTCTAGAGGAAGAAGTTGATTTGACCAATGTATGGGTTAAAATTCGAGTGATTGAAACTCTAATTTCAAAAGGGGAATTATTAAAACTTAATGGGGTAATTGATAGTATAACTTTAGAGTTACAGCATAGAAAGATTACTATTTCTCAGCTGAAATTATTAATTAATAATATGCACTATGCCCTAAAATATAAACTAAAAGAGAAGTTAGAATCAAATACGGACATTGAGTCTATTCAAATAAACTTAGATATATTAAATAAATTGTCTGATTTCAACCAATTGTCTAATTGGTTAAAGGAAGTATTCGAAAACTTGGCAGAATATTTCACCCCAACATTAATTGAACCGAAGCATTTAATCCCAAGAGTTGTACAGTGGATCCATAACAATTATCAAGATAATCTATTTTTTCAAGATTTCGCCAATGAACATCATGTTAGCTTAAGTTATTTATCAAGAGAATTTAAAGCACAAACAGGCTGTACATTCTCAGAATATATTATGAGATATCGAATGGAAAAGGCGAAGGAATTTTTCACGGAAGGGATAAATAAAACAAGTGAGGTGTGTAAGCTTGTTGGTTATGAGGATCCCAAACACTTTAGTTCTGTTTTCAAAAGAGTCGAAGGGATGACTCCCAAAGACTATAAAAAATTAATTCAAAGCAGGAAGAAAATAAAGACTAATTAAAGAAAAATAAGATAGTCTAAATTACGTTATTTCATTTATTTGTTATGACATTTCGACTGGACTATCCTTCTTCAATCTATGAACCTTTCGTAGGCAAAGAGTGTTCGCTTATTGCGAGCACTCTTTGCTTATCCCCATCCTTCTTCCAACTACGTAATAAATAGATTTAATACCATCATATTTTTACTGACAAAACAAATCTTCATTTTTTTTTTTTTTTTTTTTTTTTTTTTTGAAATTTCTAAATAGTAAAATATTTACCCCTAAATAGTAAAATGAAAATGTTTAATTACAACTAAGTTTTCTTTATGATTAAAATACAAAATATTTCAACAAATGAAAATGGGAGGGAAATTACAATGAAACCTATGAAGAAGTTACTTTGTTCAATTTTTCTACTAATGATATTTTCATTAGTAGCGTGTAATTCTGATGGTACAACGGGTGGACAAGGAAGTGAGGACGACGATACAGAGGTAACTCTAACGTTATTATTAACTTCTACGCAAGCAAATGCTGGAATGGAAGCTGTAGTTGCAGAGATTGAAAATAGGTTCAATATTAAAACAGAATTAGAGATTCGACCAGCTGGTACAGAAGGAGATAATCTAGTGAAAACTAGGTTGGCCACTGGGGATATGACAGATATTATGGTGTATAATTCAGGCGCTTTATTGGATGCAATTAACCCTTCCGAATATTTCATTGACCTCAGTGACGAGTCATTTATGGATAAATTAGAGGAGACTTTCTTAGATACAGTTACAGTAGATGGTAAAAGTTATGGTATACCAGTGACGACTGCACAAGCGGGAGGATGGCTCTATAACAAAAATGTTTATGAAGAACTCGGGCTTTCTGTTCCAAGTTCTTGGGATGAACTGATGGCAAACAATCAAGTAATTAAGGATGCAGGGAAAGTACCTGTTGTAGCATCGTTTGGAGATACTTGGACATCCCAACTTATTCTTCTAGCAGATTACTATAATGTCCATAGTGTACTTCCTAGTTTTGCAGATGATTATACTCATAATAAAGCTAAGTTTGCAGATACACCATTAGCACTTCGTGGATTTGAAAAAATGCAAGAAATTCATGATGCTGGCTTCTTTAACGACGAAGAAACTGCTACTTCATATGAAGATGCTATTAGAATGGTAGGAGAGGGAACTGCTGTACATTACCCGATTTTAACTCAGGCACTGCCTGCATTTTCTAAAGACCATATAAATAATATTGGTGTATTCGGTCAACCAGGTGATGACGCTGAAAATCACGGATTGACGTTATGGATGCCAAATGCAGTTTATATTAATAAAGATACAGAAAAATTTGAAGCGGCCAAAACGTGGTTTGAGTTTTACCTTTCTCAAGATGCCCAAGATATATATATGGCTAATTTCGCACCGCAAGGACCATCTGTAATAAGAGGAATCGAACTTCCAGAAGATGTTTATCCTGCAGTTAAGGATATGCTTGTCTATGTACAAGAAGGGCGAGTTGAAGCGGCATTAGAATTCCACTCTCCATTAAAAGGTCCGAATCTTGAACAAATTTTGGTTGAAGTCGGTTTAGGAATGACATCTGCAGCAGATGGAGCAGAGAACTACGATAGAGATGTACTCAGACAGGCTAGACAAATAGGCCTTGACGGTTGGTAAACAGAAGTAATCATTAATCATTAAAGTACTCAATGATGATGGTTAAATAATAAGTGGAAAGCATCAATGGAACCTTTCCAGAAGGTGCTTTCCTTTATATTCCTATTCATCTAGTTTTCTTAGAATAGAATATATGATAGGGAGTGAACAATATTGAAATACAAGAGTGTATATACCTATACCTTACTAATTCCTGCAGCGATAATCTATGGTGTTTTGTTCATTCTACCTACATTACTATCCTTCTTTTTTAGTTTTACAAGGTGGGATCTTCGAGAGTGGCAATGGATTGGCTTCGAAAACTTTATTATGTTCTTTGAAGAACCCTCTTTAATGATAGGTTTTCAGAACACCTTAATATATGCTGGTCTAACGATGGGTTTAAAGGTAGTTTTTGGACTGATTTTTGCGGTTTTCTTATGTTCTAAATTAAAAACGAAAAGTTTTCTAAGAGCAACTGTATTTTTTCCAACGTTAGTTAGTACCATAGCCGTCGGTATCACGTTTAGTGCCTTAATGCACCCTTCTCGTGGGCTAATTAATGAAACATTAGCTATGTTAGGAATAAATGGCCCGAATTGGTTAGGTAACCCCAATTTAGCGTTGATTTCTGTCGCTTTAGTGGATGTTTGGAAAGGAGTTGGTATTGCAACCGTAATTTTCATTGCTGGTATTATGTCTATACCAAAAGATTATTATGAAGCTGCGCAAATAGATGGGGGTAATAAATTTAATGAGTTTTGGAATATTACCCTACCTTTATCTAGACCTGCTATTAATACGGTTATTATCTTGGCTTTCATAGGTGGACTTCGTACCTTCGATTTAGTTTGGGCTATGACAGGGGGAGGACCTGGGTTTAGTTCCGATTTAATCGCTTCTATTATCTATAAACAATATCAAGGTGGTTTCTATGGTTTATCTACAGCTGGTAATGTGATTTTATTTATGTTAGTAGCAGCCATTGCCTTTCCTTTATATATGTTTCTCAATAGAAAAGAGGTGGACTTATGAGACCGGAAACAACCGTTCGAGCAAACCAGAATTTAGAGATAAAAAAGAAAAAGAACAAAAGGACTTTTACCAATCTGTTGATTGAAGGATTAGTCGTACTATTTTCTGCAGTAGTATTTTTAATTCCCTTTTATTTCATTATCATTAATTCTTTCAAAACAAACGAAGAAGCTAGTAGAATGTCCATAAGTTGGCCAACAGAATTCCGAATAATTGAGAATCTGACGGAAGTATTAAATGCAAGAAATGGAATGCTGTTACTGGCGTATTTTAATAGTACGGTAATAACATTAACTTCAATTACAATTTTGGTGTTTGTTTGTTCCATGACAGCGTTTGTTCTACAACGGAGAAGTGATAAAAAGACAAATGGCATTGCCTTTGTATTTATATCGGGATTAATGGTACCGACGGCCATTGTGCCTACCATTTGGGTACTTGATAAACTTCATTTGTTTAAAACCCTTCCAGGTATTATCTTAATCATGGTGGCAATAACGGTTCCTTTTGCCATTGTCCTATACAGAGGTTTTATAGCTACTATCCCTAGGGAAATTGATGAGTCAGCTATTATTGACGGTTGTGGTGGTTGGATGTTGTTTTTAAAGATAATTTTTCCATTATTAAAACCAATTCATGCAACAGTAATTATTATTTCTGCGGTAAATATTTTTAATGACTTTGTTCATCCTTTATATTTCTTCCCAGGAGCAGAGAATGCAACTCTTCAATTAACTCTTTATAATTTCATGAGTATGTATGAAACATCTTGGAATCTTCTATTTGCAAATGTGTTATTAATTACGATACCTCCTTTTATTTTATTTTTGTTCTTTAATAATAGAATTGTTTCTGGGATGACTGCTGGTTCAGTAAAGGGATAAAAATTGTAAATATTACTTCTCATTACTATTGGATGGTTAATAAATAAAAAGTAAGAACATTATAGAAGACTGGTATAAAGGGGGCAAGCCCGGAGGCTAAGTAATAGTGTCCGGAAATCTTATGAACTACAAAGAATTTAGTAGAAGTTTAGAAACAATAGTAGGTATTACCGTTACACCTTTTCATAAAGATACAAAGGAAATGGATAGTGATCAAGTAAAACAAAATGCAGAGTTTCTTATTAATAGTGGCCTTAAGGTAATAGTTCCATGTGGTAATACGAGTGAGTTTTATTCTTTGACTATCGATGAAGCAAAATTAGAAATAAAAATGGTGACAGAACAAGTAGACGGAAGGGCTAAAGTAGTTGCAGGTGTTGGTTACGCTGTAAAAACAGCTATTGAGTTGGGGAACTTTGCAAAGGAAGTAGGGGCAGATGGCATCATGATTCATATGCCAATCCATCCCTATATAACAACTGAAGGTGCTGTTCAATACTTCAAGAAAATTATTACATCCGTTGATTTACCTGCCGTTGTTTATTTTAAAGATCCAAACATTAGTGATGAAGTTCTTTTGGAACTTTCGTCTATGGATAAACTTGTTGGAATTAAATATGCCATTAATGACCTTCCTCGATTTGCGAAAACCTTTAATAAAATTGACGTAACTAATAATAATGTAGCCATGATTTGTGGAACAGCAGAAAAATGGGCGCCTTTCTTTTACCAGGTGGGTGCACGAGGATTCACTTCTGGTCTAGTCAATCTTTATCCTGAGAAATCCTTTGCTCTACTCGAAGCACTTGAAAATAATGACAACAACACAATTTGGGAAATATGGAATCAAATAGTGGCATTTGAAGATTTACGAGCTAAGTACAATAGCGGAAATAATGTTGTAGTAATCAAAGAGGCTATGGAGTTAGTGGGTTTAAATGGTGGAGTGACTAGAGAACCTGTAGCTCCATTAAAGGAAGACGATAAGGTTAGTTTACGAGACTTAATTAATAGTTGGGGATTAAATTATCATAAAGTTTAGAAATCTGTAAGTGGAGGGTCAAAAATGAGTGATACTTATTTAAATTATATTGCTGGTGAATGGTTGCCATCCAATAGTAATGAAACTCTAGTTAGTCATAACCCAGCCAATACTAAAGAAATAGTTGGTTATATTCAGAAATCTACAAAAGCAGATGTGGAAAAATCCGTAGAATCTGCTAAAAAGGCGTTAAACTCGTGGAAAAGAACCTCCTCAGTAGTAAGGGGAGAATTGTTACGAAAAGCCGCAGACTTACTGGAAGAAAAGATAGAAGAGATAGCTAAAACGGCCACGTTGGAAATGGGGAAAACATTAGTTGAAACAAAGGGTGAAGTAATAAGAGGGGGAGCAATCCTCAGATATTATGCACAAGAAGGGCTTCGAAAGGTTGGTGACACGATTCCATCTACAGATAGTAGAAACCTTCTATATACAACAAGAGTTCCTATTGGAGTGGTAGGTGTGATCACACCGTGGAATTTCCCTATAGCCATTCCCATTTGGAAAATGGCTCCTGCCCTTGTTTATGGAAATACGGTCATTATTAAACCTGCATCTGAAACAGCAATTACAGCCATAAAGATTATGGAAGTATTTGCAGAAGCGGGATTTCCTCCAGGAGTAGTTAATATTGTAACAGGGAGCGGTTCTGAAGTTGGAAATAGTTTAGTAGAAAATAGAAATGTAAATGCAATTACTTTTACAGGTTCAAACGAGGTTGGAAAGCACATTGCCACCACGTGTATTCAACGGGGGGCTAAATATCAACTTGAAATGGGAGGAAAGAATCCGGTAATTGTATTGAATGATGCGGATTTAGATTTAGCATCGAAACTGACTGTAAGTGGGGCCATGAAACATACTGGGCAAAAGTGTACTGCTACCAGTAGAGTTTATATTCACGAAGATATTTATCATGATTTTAAAGAAAAGGTCATAAAAGAAGTTTCAAACATTAAGGTAGGACCGGGTGTAGCTGAAGATACATTCATGGGGCCTTTATCATCAAAGTCTCAGTTAGAAACAGTATTACATTTTATAAAGAAAGGCAAAGAAGAAGGTGCAACGCTAACCTTTGGTGGAAATACGTTAACCGATGAAGAATTTAAGGATGGGTATTTCATACAACCAACTGTTTTTGAGGATGTTGAAAATTCAATGGCAATTGCTCAAGAGGAAATTTTTGGTCCTGTTCTGTGTTTAATTAAAGTAGCCAATTTAGATGAAGCTATTGAACTAGCCAATGATAATGCCTTTGGGTTATGCGCGTCCATTTTTACACGTAATCTAGGTTATGCCTTTACCTTTGTAAATGAAATAGATGCGGGCTTAATAAAAGTAAATGGTGAAAGTGCAGGGGTTGAATACCAGGCCCCATTTGGAGGAATGAAAGCTTCTAGCTCTCACTCTAGAGAACAGGGTGAAGCGGCAAAGGAATTTTTTACGTCAATAAAGACAATAACCATAACCCCAAGTTAGTAATTTGGAGGGGTGTCATGAAAACACACAAAGTAGCGCACCAAGGAGGCATAACCAATTTACATCGTCCATGGTCAGGAAATCTTCCTCTTGTAAGTCTACCGTGAACATACACTCTCTAAGGAGTGGAAAGCGGAGACTCCAGCGGGAAAAAACAATATGCGGAGCCCACAGCGAGCAGGTTCATTGCTAGCGAGGAATCTGAGGCATTGCCTGTGGATAGCGTCCACGTGCAACGGATTTGAGAGAATCCATTTTAAATACTCTATTGTGCTAGTTTGCAGTTTCACGGAGGAATCATAAAACCATATCACAAACAGAAAGGTGAGATATTTGATGACTAAGAGAATTTTAATTTTAACTGGAGATGCTGCAGAAACCCTTGAGGTAATTTACCCATTATACAGATGTATTGAAGAAGGATTTGAGACTACAATTGCTGTACCAAACAAAGAGGAGGTACAAACCGTGGTACACGATAGACAGCCTGGAATTATGGAGGTATCTACAGAAAGACTTGCTTATCGTGTCCCAGCACAGAAAAAATTCAGCGAAGTGAATCCTGAAGACTATGATGCACTCATCATACCAGGGGGAAGGGCACCAGAACATATCCGAACAAAACCTGAAACCGTTCATATTGTTGGACATTTCTTAAGAGAAAACAAAATTACGGGGGTAATTTGCCACGGGGCAATTGTTTTTCTTGTTCCTGAATTAAAAGAACTTGTTTTAAATAGAAAAATAACAGCTGTTCCAACATGTCACTTTGAAGTGGAGGAGTCCGGTGCTCAGTTTAGTGAAGAATTGGTGATAACTGATGGGAATATTGTATCGGCACAAACGTGGAGAGACCTTCCAGGATTTATGAAGCAATTCATAGAGGGAGTTAGTAAGTAAGTTAAAAACACATATAGTGATAACAGCATAAGGACTACTTTTTATGAGAGGTGCTAAGGGTATGAATATCCAGGCAGAGGAGTTAAAGGAATTTTCTTTTGAAATCTTAAAAAAAGTTGTACCTGAAGAGGAAGCAACTATAATAGCTGATACTTTATTGGATGCGGAACTTACGGGCGTTGTCTCCCATGGAGTGTCTCGATTACATGATTATATTAAACGTTTTGATAAAGGCTTAATTGAAGGGAAAACAAAGCTAGATAAGATAAATGAAACACTAACTTCCTCCTTATATGATGCCAATAACGGTTGGGGACAAGTTGCTTCTGTTTTTGCCGTAGAAGAAGCGGTGAAAAAAGCACAGGAATATGGTACTGGATTTGTGGGAATTTCTAATTCAAACCATAATGGAACTTCCGCTTACTACACGAAATTGATAGCAGAGAAAGGTTTAATTGGAATTGCAATGACAAATGCGTCCCCACTCATGGTACCTTTTGGTGCAGCAGAGCCATCCTTAGGTACGAATCCTTTGTCTATTGCTATTCCTAATAAAGATGGAGAAGCGCCGGTTGTTTTAGATATGGCAACGAGTAATGTAGCTCGTGGAAAAATTATTTTGGCCAATAAAAATAACGAAGCTATCCCTGAAGGATGGGCTATTACGAAAGAAGGGAAACCTACAACGTATGCGGCGGAAGCACTAGAAGGTTATATTTTACCCATGGGTGCCAAAGGTTCAGGATTAGCGATTATGGTTGATATACTTTCTGGAGTTTTAACTGGGTCCTTATTTGGAAAAAGTATCCCGAAAATGTATGGGGATGATAAACCGCAACGAGTTGGACATTTGATAGGGGCTATCAGCCTTGACGGATTTGTTCGGAAAGAAATGTTTTTTGACAACTTACATGCAAGAATTAAGGAAACAGTGGAGAGTAAGCCAATGGAAGGACACGCTCAAGTCTATATGCCAGGAGATCTAGAAAGACAGAAAGCCGAATATCACTTGCAGCACGGAATATCTTTGTCTGAGGAAGTTTCTAAGGAATTAGAGGAGTTAAGTGTAAGGTTTAGCGTTCCATTCCAAATAACTTCGAATAAATAATCTAAAGTACTGTGAGGAGAGTCAATATGTATAATTTTGAAGGGAAAACGGTGTTTGTAACAGGAAGTAGTACTGGAATAGGGAGAGCTACTGCTATAGCCTTTGCTCAACATGGGGCAGACGTAATCGTCCACTATAATAGTAGTGTTCAAGAGGCGGAGGAAGTTAAAGCTGAAATAGAAAAGTGTGGAAGGAGAAGCCTACTCCTAAGTGGAGATGTCTCTGACTCTCAACAAGTAAATCGAATGGTAGAGGAAATTAAAGAAGAATTCGGAACAATTGATATTTTAGTTAATAATGCAGGTTCAATGGTCAAACGTGCTAGATTGGAAGATCTAGATGAAGATTTATGGGATCGGGTTATTGACGTAAATTTAAAGTCTGTTTATCTAGTAACGAGAGCTACGTTACCATTACTCAAACAAACAAAGGGAAAAATTATAAATGTTACATCAATAGCAGCAACCAATGGCGGGGGCAGTGATTCCATTGCATATGCAACTTCTAAAGGGGGAGTAAGTACGTTAACTAAGGCCCTTGCAAAGGATTTAGTAGAATATTACATCAATGTAAATGCCCTTTCACCTGGGACAATTAGTACGCCTTTCCATGATAGGCATACTTCTCCTGAAAAACGTCAAAATGCAGTAAAGACCATACCGATGGGGAGAGAGGGAACACCAGAGGAAACGGTTGGAGCTACTTTATATTTGGCATCAGACTACGCAGGATTTGTTACAGGTCAGATAATAGAAGTTAATGGTGGACAATTAATGTAGTTTGCTAGTTGTTTAGTTAAGGAGTGGAAGAGAGATGAAGACGATGCAACAGATCAAATCTATATATGACTTATTCAACAAAATGAAAATTATTGATTTATCCCATACGTTAGAAGAAAACATACCTGCCGTTCCTACTCATTCTAAATTTGGTCATCAACTATGGAATTCCTACCATTTAGGTGACCGTGCCCTAACCTATAATCTATCTATGAATGAACATACTGGTACTCATGTAGATGCATTCTCACACTTTATTCAAGAGGGAGAATCGAATCAATTTATTAATGAAATATCTTTAGAGAAATTTTGTGGTAGCTATGTCCGGATGGACTTCTCGTCACTTGGTCCTAAAGGAGAGTTGACGAAGACTCATATTACGAAATGGGAAGAGGAGCATGGAGAAATTCAACAAGGGGATATAGTTTTACTTTACTATGGTTGGTCTAAATATTGGAAACTCCGTCCTGATGACCAGAAATTCCTGAGAGATTGGCCTGGAGTAGGTCGTTCTGCAGCGGAATATTTAGTAGAGAAAAAGATTAAGATGATTGGTGTAGATACCATCAATGTAGAAGTATTTGAATCGAAGCTTTTTCCTGCCCATAATACGTTACTACAACATCAAATACCGATTGCTGAGAATCTAAATAATTTAGAAATTATAAAGGAGAGAGGTTATTTCATGGCTTTTCCGTTACCAATTAAAGGTGGGTCAGGTTCACCTGTAAGAGCGGTCGCGTTTATGGAGTAATATCCTAGAAAATCTTTATAAAATGAAAACATTATTAAAATAAGGATTTTTCTGGAATTGTTGAAAATGAAGAGATTCCAAGAAGGAGCGAGTACTTTGAGAGTATATAATATGAGGACAAATAATGTAACTAATCCTTTAGGTTTTGAGCTAGACAATCTAAGCTTATCTTGGGTGGTGGATGGAGAGGGAAGTGAATCTAAGTACCAATCAGCTGCTAGAGTTGAAATCTCTTTATCATCAGAATTTACTAGTATTTTATTAGACAGTGGAAAAAAACAAGATATAGATTCTTTAGGATATGAACCTAACATAGAACTACAGCCGCGTACAAGGTATTATTGGCGTGTAACTGTGTGGGGTGACCACGGGGATAGTACAGTTAGTGACACATCTTGGTTTGAGACAGGGAAAATGGAAGAAGAGTGGACAGGAAAATGGATAACACCTAACTTACCAAAGGAAATGCACCCGATTATTAGACGGCCATTTGAAGTGAAAAAAGAAGTAGATTCAGCTAGAATTTATATTACGGGATTGGGCTTATATCATCTAGAATTAAATGGGAAGAAAGTAAGTGATGAGTTTTTGACACCTGGCTTTCATTCCTATGATTTCTGGCTACAATACCAAACCTACGATATTACAGATGATTTAAAGGCAGGGAAAAATGCCATCGGTGTCATGTTAGGAAATGGTTGGTATAAAGGACGTATCGGTTTTTTTCAAGGGTATGAGAATGTATATGGCGATTCTTTTTCTCTGATAGCTGAAGTGCATATTACTTATAAAGATCAAACGAGCGAAGTAATCGCAACAGATGACTCTTGGAAGTGTATGGAAGCTCCTATCACCTTTAGTGGTATTTATGATGGTGAAATATACGACGCAAATATGGACGATAGTTTGTGGAGTTCGGCAGAATTAGGAGAGGAACCTTCTGGAAGCGTCTCGTATTGTGACGGATTTAGTTTTTTACAAGGAAGATACGGTCTTCCAATTAAAGTGATGGAAGAATTGAAGCCTATAGAACTCATCCATACGCCTGCAGGAGAAGTAGTACTCGATCTGGGGCAAAATATGACAGGTTGGCTTCGATTTACATCTAAAGCGAAAAAAGGTACTAAACAAAAGCTAGAATATGGAGAAATACTACAAAACGGTTGTTTTTATCGAGATAACTTGCGAACGGCAAAGGCACAGTACACGTATATCTCAGATGGAAATGAGCGTATAGTGGAACCAAAGTTTACCTTTTACGGGTTTCGATATGTAAAATTAGAGGGATTTGGTGAAAATCTTTCCTTAGAAGATTTTACAGGATGTGTTGTCTATAGTGAGATTGAGGAAATTGGGGCGATAGAAACCTCCAATCCATTTGTTAACAAGTTATTCGAAAATGCCATGTGGGGACAAAAGGGCAACTTCCTAGATGTTCCTACAGATTGCCCACAAAGGGATGAACGGATGGGCTGGACGGGTGACGCACAAATATTTGCGTCTACTGCATGTTTTAACATGTATTCTCCAGCGTTTTTTAAGAAATATATGTATGATGTAAGTAAGGAACAAGAGGCCCTAGAGGGATCGATCCCTTTCATTGTACCAATGATTAAGCCAGAGGGTGTTAAAGGTTTTATCATGGGCCATGGTTCAACAGCTTGGGCAGATGCAGCAACAGTAATACCTTGGATGACCTATTTACATTACGGGAATAAGAGTTTATTAAGTTCCCAATTTCAAACAATGAAAGATTGGGTAGATTATCTCTATAGTATAGATGAAAGTTCAGGTAGTTCCCGTTTAATTACAAAAGGGATTCATCTAGGTGATTGGCTTGCTTTAGATGGTAAGGATCCGAAGGTAGGTAAATTAGGAGGTACGGACCAATTTTTTATTGCTTCCGCTTATTATTATTACTCTACTACTCTTGTAACAAAAGCAGCGTATGCGATAGGAATAGAAGAGGAAGGGAAAAAGTATGAAAAGTTAGGGGCAGAAATAAAAGAGGCCATCATCAAAGAATACGTAACTTGCAATGGGAAATTAGCAATTGATACACAAACAGGGTTAATTCTAGCCCTTTATATGGATTTAGTTCATGACGATCAGAAGCCCAGAATTGCACAAGATTTAAAACGTAAGTTAATTGATAGTGATATGCATTTAAAGACAGGGTTCGTTGGCACTCCATACTTCTGTCATGCATTATCTAATTACGGTGGAAATGAATATGCCTACAGTTTGCTACTTAATGATGATTATCCAAGTTGGATTTATGCAATTAAGCTTGGGGCTACTACGATTTGGGAGAGATGGAATTCTGTTTTGGAGGATGGAAGCATCAGCAGTACAGGTATGAACTCACTTAACCATTATGCATATGGCTCCATTGTCGATTGGATGTATCAGCATATGTGTGGTATTCGTCCAAATGAGAAGGATGCTGGATATCGTAGGTTTCTTTTGGAACCAAAACCGGATGGCAGGTTAAGATTTGCAAAGACAGAGTTTGCCTCTGCTTCGGGTATCATAAAATCAGGCTGGGAATTATCGAAAGACCAAACAATTACCTTTAAATTTACCGTTCCATTTAATACTACTGCAGATGTTATTTTGCCTGATGCTGCTGTTGAGTCCATTGAAGTAGTCGGTGGTACTGTCGAGACAATAAAGGCAGAGCAGCAAAAAGGAGCAGTAGTTGGGCAGTTGACTCCAGGAGAGTATGAAATTACTTATCCACTCCAAAGGGAGTACGTTAAGATGTACAGCCTTGACAGCACATTAAGAGAATTACTGGTTAATGGTGCAACAAGAAATATTATTGAGGAAGAGTTAAAATTTCATTATGAAACACAAGAGCTTTATAAGGGTGAGTTATTAGACATCCCTCTTCGTGATATAAGAAATATCAAAATGGTCGCAAGCTATGTTTCAGAAGAGAAATTAGCTAATGTAGAAAAAAAGTTAAAAAGTGTGAATTAAAATACTAGTTTTCCGTGGCGCTGTTGCTTTAAACAGCGTCAATTTTTAATGAACTACCGGGAACGGTTCTTAGTCGCCACTTTTGTAATATTATGCAATGTAAAAAGGATGAATAGTTTACTTTGAAATATGGTTGTTTACAGTTTTCTGATCGACTCATTTTACTAATTCTATTACAAATAGTACAAAAAACGATAAATGGAACCGTACCTTTTATCCTTTGAAGCTAAGAAAGAGTTATGAAATGATAAATGATTAATTTGGTATAAGTATCATCGTTTTTGAGAAAAAGGAAGGGGAGTCAGGTATTAATGACTTCCTCTCTTGTTGGACTGTATGCTTGTACTTCGCAACAAACGATCGGACCTTTTGTCTTTGCTCATTAAATGTGTAAACACTTATCAACTTTCTTGTTCACATCAGTATCCAAGGCTTTACTCAACTAGCATAAATCGGTCATTCTTAAGGAATTTCTTACAATATTTTTCTACCAACATAGGAAATGCCCTACTTAATCCTTCATGCTCTGCTTCATCCCGGGAAAGAAATGCAAAATTGCCGATGATTGCCCAGATAAGAAATGCTTCTAGAAGTTTTGGATGGTGATCTGGCAACCAGTGATCTTGTCCATAATATCTGACGAATTTCTTTCTGTTATCTGGTACAAGGTGTAAAAGAGTCTCTGCAATATCATATAAATAAAACCCAAAACCACATGACGAGAAGTCAATAGGATACGGCTCGCCCGCATGAAAAATATAGTTACTTTCGTGCAAATCAGCATGAATAACTCCCCATGTCTCAGGCTGTTTCTCCAAAGTAGTAAGGAGCACTACTATTTTTTTCACCGTGTCGTCAATCACATGAAAGTCCTCTCTAGTCATAAGACCTAGAGTTATTAGCCGCTCTAATTGCTGCAGGGAGTTCACTAGATTATCGCTGTCGTAGGATAATCGCTCAAACTTTTGTGGAGTCTTCCAGTTAGCAGCATGCTTGTGAAGCTTTCTCATCAATTGTGCAAGCTTTTTCAGCTCATCTTCAGTTGGTTGCCGGTCTAAGGTTTCTCCTTCAAGCCAATCCTGTAATGTCCAGTATGCATGCTCTCCCGTTGTTGCATTTACAACTGTTGTTGTCCATTCTCCCAATGTATTTTTTACTGGCCTCTGGACCTTTATCGTTCTCTCTGTTGCCAGTTCTTCAAGCCACAAGAACTCGGATTCTATCATAATTTTTGATAAGGATGTTTTATGAATTTTTAATACATACGTTTTTCCCTCTAATGTATCTATTCGAAAAGTCACATTATCACTTTCTCCCAAAAACTTGACTTGTTTTACGCCACCGAGGTTATAATAGTTCATCACCTTTTGCTTCATATCAACTATATTGATTGTTTGTGCTTCACTCTTCATTCTCTATCCACCTCAACCACTCCGTTTTTTTCTAGCAACAGGCGTTGTTACTCCATAGTATTTTCAAATCTAAATATTAGTTTATAACCATCAAATGTCTCCCCAAATTCCTCAATAAAATTATTGTTCGTATAGTTTCTAATAGTTTTTCGCCAAAACTGTTGCCCTCTTTGGTTCGTTTCACTAGAAGGGTTCGTGAACAACACCCATTTTCCCTTATAACGCTCAAATAGCTCAACAGCTGAATGTTCGGCAATCCCTTTTCCACGAAACGGTCTTAAAAGAAAGGCTTCATGAACAAAATAATCAATTCCTTTGTTACAGTACGGGGCTGACGCAATCATCATGAAGCCTGCTGGCCGTCCATCCACTCTGATTAAGTGGGGAAAAAGAGCATCGGGTTTCTGCCACCACATATTTTGTATGTCATATTGATCATTCAAGGTGCGATATTCATTGCTTTCTTCAAATATCCCATGCTCGTTTGGATAGTTCCCATATATTTCAGCCAAATCATGTAAGTATAAGGGATATACATTTTTTATTATGTATGCGTCATCTTCATTAACTAGCTCAACTGTAACATTCATGTTCACCACTCCCTTATTTTATAGTAAGCTCACTCGTAACAATCTTCTATATAAAACATGCTATCTTTATAAAAAAAAGATGCCCTAACCGCTCATATATGGCGGAAAGTAGCATCAATTTTCTTTATTATTTGCTACTAAACTAACTGTAGCACAACTGGTATAAATAGCGTTGTTCACGAATGATTCTGACTTAAACTTGAACACGTATCCAAGCAACGTCTCTTCTCTTGGCTAATGATCCTCCTGATACTAGATTCAGAGAGATAGTTATCCTTCGCCAATTGAAACATCGACACTCCTGTCTGAAAGCGCTGGAAAATAGCTTGATTTCTTTTGCTTAAATAGCTTTTCGTTCCGCTATTCTCTCCCCAAGCTTTGTATGTTTCTTGTTTCTTCGGGATATAAATATATCCACCATCAATATATTTTTGAATCAACGTAATAAGTTCTTTTGGTAACACATGATCGGTATTGTAATACTTCATCGCTTTGCTCCTTCCAAAATGTTCATTTCAGATAGAAACAAAGACTACAAAGCCGAGCACAATGCAGCAATATTACTCGTATTTCTTAGGCTCCAAACAAAGCATTGCCGACACGTTTTGTAGTCTTTGTTTGGAGCAGACGGTAAACTTTGTAAAATGCCTTTTCCCCCTCATTTTATTTCACCTCCAGTAAATGAAGAAATCTCTTCCTTTACCTATTTATTCCACACACATTGCATCTTTTCCTTTTATATGTGGTCTATCGGGGCGTTTCTTAATAGCCACTTTTGTCATATTATGCAACGTAAATAGGATGAATAGATACTTTTGAAATAGGGTTGTTTTTACTTTGCTTCACCTTCTATTAAACTCATCTTACTAAGTCTATTACAAATAGTACAAGAAATGATTAATGGATCCGACCCAGTTATTCTAGTCTATATGATTTAATTTCCTTTACCTTTCCAGACTTTGAAGTATTACTAAACACATATACATCGCAGAAATCTATTTTTGCTCCATTTGCTAATGAAATCACACCATTTATGGAAGCGGATTTCCCGTGAGTTATTACTTCATAAATTTCCAGGCAGTCAACGGTGTCTTTCTTCTCAGTCTGCAAAGCATGAATGAAGGAACTTTGACCTTCTATTTTTTTAGTATCTTTTAATTGATACCAGATAATAGATTCATGTACATATTCCTTCAAAGTCTCATTTGGCTTAACTACTAAAGCTACTGTAAAATCAATGACTATTTGTTTTCTAGGAGCATTGTCACATCCTTTTGGAATGATAAGTTTTATCTCATTTCGGGAACTATTCATTAAGATCTACTCCTTCTTTCTAAACTATTATATTGGACTATCAGGGGCTCGTTCGAGTTGCCACTTTTGTATTCTTATGCAATGTAAAAAGAAGAAATAGATAACTTTGAAATAGGGTTGTTTACATTTTTCTGATCAACTAATTTTACTATAAATTAGAGAAATATTCCAAAAACGATAAAAGTAACTGTCGCCGTTAACTTATTCTATCAGCAAACTGTTTATAGATTACTGCCACAATAAATTTTATACATTGCCTGCCGTTAGGTTATAAGGAATTCTTACAGCTTTTATATGGTGGTGAGAAGGAGTGGTATTGTGAAATATCATGTGTCAATGCAAGGGAATGATCAGGCAAAAGGAACATCTGGTCAACCTTTTTGTACAATTTCTCTTCGCCATAATCAACTATCAATCCTTTCATTAAGGTACCGCGTCTTGGAAGTTCCCAGGACAGTGGGCCTGTCACCGTGGCCTGTTAAAGATCCAATCGTACAAAGTGATTGAATGTTTGTTGTTTTAGCTTTTTTCTTAAAACCAGGTAATTTTCTTTTTAGTATTTTAATAGCAACCAGCAAAATAAGCGGAGAATTTCCTGTTAATTATAGAATGGTCCCCTTTTTAGGGGAAAATAAGAGGAGGTTTTCCGCTTATGTACATATATATTGCCTATTTTAACGTTGTTCGAGTCAGTAGGCGGAATTTCTCCGTCTATTTAAGCTATTTTTAACGTAATTTACTAATTAACCGGAATTTTTCCGTCTATTTATCACATTGGGTTCTTAACCTTATCCCCCAACCGATAAGAACGGATCCTCTTTATCCCAGATGCAGGAATTAACAACTTTTTCTCAGCTAGTTGAGAAACTACTTTCTTTACCGTCTTATCACTTAGTTTCATATACTTCTCGATTTCTATAGGAGAAATTGCTTCCCCTTTTCGAATTGCAAACCGAAGCACTTCCTTTTCGATATAAGATAGAGTTGTTTGGTCCAGTTCATCACCAAGCCAACGGCCAATCACTTGCTGAACAATCTGTTGGCATCGACGTGGCTTCTCCTTCACTTGATCATACGAAAATCTTATCACTGTCCATCCGTCTATCACCAACTGGTTTTGTCGTTCCAAGCTGTCAGAAAATTGCCATCTGCTTATGTTCTGTAGGTGAGGGCCATACCCGTCAATCTCAAGGCATATCCTGATGGCGGGCCGAATATAAGCAAAATCCAAATACCTTTTACCATCCTTGAAATCATCGACTTCATATTCTGATGGAGATTCTGGAAATGGTAAAATAAAGGCCACCACACTTGTTTTAAAAACAACATTTCAGCATGGTTGTGACCTTCTTTTAAGCGGCGCAACCGTTCACCAGTTCTTGCTGCCATGTGAATACTCAAAAAGGCCTGGTACTCTTCTTCAAATCCCATAACTGACCTCCTACTATTATCATTTAAGAAATACCTTTGCGGAACAAATATCAAATTTTTGGTACTGCTCTTTCATGAAATTATGGTATTTACTCCAAAGGTGCTTATCAAATCCTCAATGGTAAGTAAAATCTCCATTTTTAATTGGATTAAACTTTGAACAAATTTTTAAAATTAATGAATGTTTATGAGAGTGAAAGAAGTGGTGAAATTTGGCTTTGAATTTCAGGAGTAATGGAAAATATAGACTTACGGATTAGCCATTATAACAAAATATTTAGAGAAGAATTCGAGGATTGATCTATTTTTAGTTTAATAGAATTATTAAATTAGTCAATAGAATTCCTATCAATTCTAATTCTGTCTAGAAAATTAATTAGTTTATAGGCTCCCAACCTTAAGGAAAGATAGGTTACCCTTTATTAAATAAATACAAGAAGCAAAATAAGCGGAGAATTTCCTGTTAATTATAGAATGGTCCCCTTTTTAGGGGAAAATAAGAGGAGGTTTTCCGCTTATGTATATATAAATTGCTTATTTTTACGTTGTTTGAGTCATTAGGCGGAATTTCTCCGTCTATTTAAGCTATTTTTAACTTAATTTACTAATTAACCGGAATTTTTCCGTCTATTTATCAGGTTTGGTACTTAACCTTATTCAATTTTTCTGTCTCCCTAGAAAGCAAAAAAATCATGAATGAAGAACTTTACTGTGCAGTATATAGTCACAAACGAAAGACGATCACCTATAAAAGTGATCGTCTCTATCAAGAACAGTTTCATGTTTTCGATGCGTACAAGTTACTGATAAATAACAAGCCCCGGTTTCGGGTTGAGGTCCATAACTTCCTCTGGAGTCATTAGAGGATTATCATAGTGGACCCCTGGTATATCAGAGTAGTAATACCATAATTTAAAGCCTTTGAATGGTATATTCGTAGCCTTTGAATTTGTCGCATGTGTCGCTATTTTTCCGGAAGGAGGACCCCACCCTGACGTATTGTGGACGAGTAACACGGGATCGTAATCAACGGATACCACTTCAACATCACGAACCATTTTTTCAATAAACTGATGGAAAACAAATTGTCGTTTCCCTGGAATGTCATTGGAAATCATATATTCACGCATTGTTTCTTGAATCTGATTTATTTCTTCGCCAGTTAAATGTCCTATCTCGTTCATTGGATTATTCGTACGCCATTCCGGATCGAGTGCTAGATGGACATTGGGATATTTCAGAAATGGCAAGATTTCATTAAGGGCATCAATCGGATGATATTTCCCCATTTGATGATCTAGATATACTAAGACACCATTCTTATAGGCTTCCTCAATGTAGGACATCATTTGGTCGAATTTCAATATGCCAATTTCGCCACCCGGCTGAACTGTTCCATAAACAAGGTATATTGCTGGGATTACGCCTTTATCCCCATTAACGGAATCGTATTTCTCAGCTGTCTTTTCTAACAGTGGTATTAGTTCTTGAACAGAGTGTCGCCCTACAATTCCCATTAATCTGGAATTCGGGTGTCCGTAATAGGAAACAACCGTATTATCATCAAAAAGGGTTGGAGATGTAAAGAAATTATTTAGTTCCTCATCTTCAAAAAGGTTTGGATCTGATAAGAATTCTCTAGAATCCTTCACTGTATATTGCGTTAAAACCCAACCTTCCGTCATTTTATCTCCACTGCTAACTTGAATATGTAACCAGTCATCTTCGCCCTCTCGAACTTCTTCCAAAACTTTTACCTGTTTTCCTTTCGTGATAATCCCAAGTGATGTACCTTGGGCATCTCTGTCGGCTCTGATATTCAACCTGTCTACACTAACATAAGCGACATTTTCCTGGACTTTATCATCTTCCACATTTTCCTCAACTTCACTTGTTTCTTCATTATCTTCGTTTTCTTTAACATTTTCTTCTTCTGTTGATTCTTCTTGTTCTTCTATTCCATTTTCGTTGATTTTATCGTTGTCTTCTAACTCTTCCTGATCGTTAAGATTATTATCTTCTGGTGGTGACGTTGTTTCGTTACTACACCCTATTAAACTAATAGTAAATACGAGAAGTAATGCTAACATGAATAATGCTTTCTTTGACATTCCGACACCCCTTAGTTTTATGTAATATCAGCTCTAGAATTTCTTACAGCTTAGTTACAACCACCCTCCATCCTGATTTCCATTATAAAAATCGTATTATAAAGACAAGCTAAAAACAATAGTAGTTTCTTCCTGAAAACTGATAGATTCTTACACCCTTAGGGGCTAAATAACGGGGAACTCTACTAAACTACACGGGGGTCGGGAGGACAAAGGGTCAGGTGCCGCGTCCAGGAAGTTCCTAGGACAGGGCTCTACGCTGACCACGTGTCCTACTGGAAAGCAACCTGATTTCGCCCATCTTCTTTAGCAACATATAACGCATTATCACAGCGCGACAGTAAGGAGCTATGGGTATCCCCTTCCACGTGTGTGGCTACGCCGAAGCTGGCAGTTGTTTGGCCTACTTCGTTAAATGAATGATTTTCTAAGTGCTGCCTCAGATTTTCAGCAAGCTCCAGTGCTTTGACAGTTCCTGTATTTGGGGAAATTACTAAAAACTCCTCCCCACCCCAGCGTCCAACTAGGTCGGTTTTGCGAACTTTTTCTTTTATAATGTGTGCTGTTTCCCTAAGTATGTTATCACCGACTTGATGGCCATACTTGTCATTGACGGCTTTGAAATGATCAACATCTAGCATAATAAGTGATAACGAAGTACCGTTTGTTTTAACTTTCTGAAGCTGTTTATCTAACTCAGCATCCAGCCGCATTCGGTTTGGAATCATAGTGAGGTTATCTGTATTGGCCAGTTGTTCCAGCCTTTGTTTTGCTTCTTCGAGTTGCTTTGTACGCTCTTGTACTTTTTCTTCAAGTTTGTCGTTCATTTCTTTTTTCATTAAGTTAATCTTGTCGCCAAGTGCTAATGAGAGAAAAACAGCTTCAAAGCCAGCCGCGGTTGCAGGTAAAATTTCATAGAGACCAGGATGAAACGGGATCCATTTTAAAAAGCCGAAGCCCTGAATTAGCATCGATCCAAGTAAAACTGTCCAGCCTACCATGTAGAAACGAGCCATTTTATAGCCCTTCAGTAGCATCGTTAAACCGGAGACCCAAAGAAATGCTAAGACAATCACCGTAAGAAGGGTAATCACATTATTTATCGCTTCAAGGTTTGGCACTGTAAAGACGGATAACAACGACAAAATAGTCAGAAATAAAAAGATGTTTAGCATCCGGTTATGTTTTGGTAAGTGGGTTTTCAGTTCTAGAAATTCTTTTCCGAATAAAATCATAAATGAAACTAATAATGTGCAACTTATTGGCAATGTTCTATATAGTAACCAGTCAGGCAAAGCGTGGCCAACAAGTTCAAGGTCAAATGCATTCATCGTGGCCTGATAAGCCATAAAGCTGAACATATATAATACATAGAAAATATACACTTTTTCTTTAAGTGAAAAAAACAAGAATAGGTTATATAGCATGAGGGCTAGAAGAAATCCATAAAATAAACCAGTTGAAAACTTATAAGTAATCACGTTTTCAAGAAAACCTTTATCTGTATATAAATAAGAGCTGAACATGAGTGGCAATTCACCGTATAGAGCAATATACACTTCTGTGACATCTGGTTCTTCAACTGTAAATAAGTTAGAGAAGTAACGGATTGATTGACTATCGTTTTCTGCAATGCCACCCTTTTGAACGGTGTAAGATCCATCTTTTTTGACAAAATACATATCTACGTGATCTTGTTTGTCAATGCCCTCTATCACAAAACCACTTGTGTTTCCTTGTATCAAATCATTCAGAGGTAGACGAAGCCAGATCCTATCAGTTGTATGCCAAAAAAAAGGATATTTTTGGGTGCTCGGTGTAAAGTATTGATCGTACATTCCATCAATTAAATCTTCCACTGTCACTTTATTGGTTGAATCATGAAATACATCGTAGTGAGGTCCGAGTATGATACGACTTCCTTCCATAGAGGAAGATCCCTTGATTTCAAGAGGAGTCATAAACAACATTATCACTATGAAGATAGCTATCATGTAGGTTTGATGTAGTAGCTTTGACTTTTTGTTCCAAATCATAGTTGAGCCCTTTCTTCTAAGTTTCTTATATTCATCCATACTATGATTATACTATTTTTATAAACAAGGTGTCTAAAAATTGAAAAAACGATTCTGCCCCCCAGTAGCGTAACACTTTAGCATAGTGGGGGTCAGGAGCTTTGTACCATGTCCCTGTGTCCTATTTACCTGGTTTTATTGAAATGTCTATTTAAGAAGTCCATTATTTTTTCTGCGTATTCTTTATCTTGCTGTGGGTTTGTAAAATCATTGGTTTTTATGATGAAATGGAAATCCCCTTCTCTGATCCAGGTTTCAACATGAGATGGAGCTTCTTTCATAATTCGTTCAAAGCTAGCATAAGGAACTTGAGAATCACCTGTCGAATGCATGATGAGTGCAGGCTTATCGCCAATCTGTTTTATTAATTTTTTTGGACTGATATGTAAACTACTTACTCCATACTTCCAAGTAGTATAAATTTTTACAAAGGGTTTCTGAATAGCTGAATAGAAGGCAGGTGCACCCATATTCGTCATATTGTCATAAAATGCATCTTCCCAAGATGAATATGCAGACATGCTTATTAAACCATCTATTTCTGGTATTTTTCCAATAGAGTTTATTGCTGTTGCTCCTCCCATCGATAAGCCGTAGACAATGATAGGAACATCTGTATATCGAGTATCATTTTTAATGTATTCTACGACGGCTTCCGTATCGAGATATTCTTTATAGCCTAAAGAAATAGCATCCCCGTCACTTTCACCATGTGCCCTCATTTCCATTAGAATGGATGCGTAATTGTTTTCTAATAAGTATTTAGAGTGCCCATAAAAAGCCGTTACGGAAGGATTGTGAATTCCTGAAATAAAAATGATGACAGCATGAGGATCTGGTGTAAAAACTTCATAAGCTGCTATATTTAGATCATCAGAAGTAGTTAAGACGAGTTTTTCCGCATGGAGATCAAACTCCTTTGCAGTGTATAATCGATCAAATGTCACATGTCTATTGACTTGATCTCCCATGATGAGCGGTGGTGTAACTATTAATATAGCAAGAAAGATACTGATTAGTATGGCGAAAAAAATAATAATACTGTTTCTCATTTTTCGTTTCTTTTTTACCCTATTCTCAGATTGTACTAATACCTCTTTCATTCGCGTCACCTCAGGTTAATTATATCTTTCGCCCCATTGGATGTTAAGGAGCAAAGAGAGAGTTAGGAAGTTGAATACAGTGTAGTTCACAGAATTGTCAAGTTCCTGACGTCACCAAAGGATAACGGTATTATGGTAGATATATATCCTAATAAAAATCTTCTAGTTGTTAGTCATGGATTATTGATTGGAGAAACGTTAAAAGGGTTACTTCATGATGAAACAACAGGTAGAAAAATGGGGAACACCTCCGTAACAACGGTTAAACACAATCAAGGTTTATGGGAGTATTTGGTTTATTATTGTGTGAAACATCTGGATGAGTAGAAAATGTAACTATAGATTTACATACATTAAACGAAAGACCAAGTCTGACATAGGTATTTACTGTCAGTGGAAAAAAAACGTACAAAGAATGGCAGAAAGGTTAACAAACTGGACGTTGGATTACTGTGTTAGAATTGTTTAAATTATTAGGGGGTAGCTGATGATACATTTTACGATGATAAAAATAAAATGTATCATCATATTTTACTCCAGATGAGCTAGAAAATTAAGAGGCTGATTTTGAAATCAGATTATTTCTAATTGTATTATGAAAAAAAAATTTAGACATTCATTAATTTGCTAAGGTCATTATTAGGAAACGAAGAACATATTCATTTCTCATTTAATTATATACATTTAAAAAGGACTTTTTGCCCGAACAATTTGGGAAGGTTCTTCAGGTTTTGTAGCTTCGACAGGTTCTGACGATTCAGTGACTTCCTTAGATACAAAAGGATCGATCACAAGAGCGGAATTCGGTAAATGTTCCCAAATTTCCCCATTAAACCGATAGATGCTCCGCGTTGTGATATCAATATATAAGTATCCAACTTTTTGAGATTGAGGACGTTCAGCTAGTGTACCTACTTGTATTGATAGAATACCTCCTGAATCCTCAACAAAGTTAATCAATTCATCTAATAATTCACTGCTGATCATATAGAATCACCTCCCTTTTTTATTAAATTTCCCTTATGGATTAACTCCTATTGAAAAAGGTCGATCCCCAACAGTAATGGTAGCAATGACCGTATTGGTTACTCCATCAATAACGGAAACAGTATCATCGTCCTGATTTGTTACATAAATACGATTGGTTAATGCATTGACACCAACTCCATTTGGATTAGTTCCAACAGGAATGGTGGCAACCACAGTGTTCGTTGATCCATCAATCACAGAAACATTATTGGTACCTCGATTTGGTACGTAAATAGCATTCGTAGTTGTATTAACTCCTACTTCACCTGGTGTAGTCCCTACTGGAACGTTAGTAATCACCGTATTGGTTGATCCATCAATAACGGAAACAGTATTACTGGTGAAATTTGATACATATATGCGGTTAGTATTTGGATTGACCCCAACTCTGAATGGATTAACTTGAACTGGAATGGTATCAATTATAGTATTGCTTGAACCATCTATTACAGAAACATGATCAAAATTAAAGTTTGCTACATAAATACGGTTAGTTAATGAATTGGCACTTATTCCAGTTGATAAATTTATACCAGGAATTGTAACGGTATCAAACACCGTGTTGGTCAACCCACTAATCACAGAGACATCTTCCGTTGTATCCAATGAATTAAAATTAGCAGTATAAATGGTATTGGTATCTATATTGACCCCTGCATCACTTGGTTCAAGTCCGACTAGAACGGCAGCAACAACGGTATTGGTTTCTCCATCAATTACGGAAACAGTATCATCGCCTTGATTTGTTACATAAATACGTTCGGTTAATGGATTGACACCTACCCCTGATGGATTAACACCAACTGGAATAGTAGATATAACCGTATTGGTTGAACCATCAATCACAGAAACATCATTACTATTAAAATTAGCAACATAAATGAGATTCATTGTGTCGTTTGTGGCCTCGGTAGATCCCAAAAGTTCATCCGCAACAAGACGATGAGCTGCAACAAGCTGCCCAGAAGGACTTTTTCCCCAAACGGAGATTTCTGTACTTTCTCCAATGGGATCACTTGTTGTAAAAATGAATTCAAATCCATCAAAGTTGGCATTATAATCCTTTGTTACGACTTGATTAGGAGCAACGGTGAAAAGTTCTAGGACAAACAACGTTCTGGTCCCGTTTAAGTGATATCCCTGTATTAAAACAGTCGAAAAATTGACTGAGTCATTGTTATCGATTTTTACTGTTACTTGTTGAGTTGGTCTTACTCCACCTACCGGACGATTTTCAATCGGTCCGGTTGATAAATTGGCCATTAATCATCCCTTCTTTCCGTTAGTTATCAATTTATCAGTCCTATGTCACTGAAAAAGAGGATATATAGTTATCGTATGTAGTATTCAAAAAAACGGATTGGACAATTGTATCCAGTAAGACGATTTAAGGACAAAGAGTAAGGGAGGGCAGAGGAACAGGTTCATTTAGAAGGACATACCGTGCCCCAGAAGTTTCTAGGACAGTGGACCTGTCCCCGCGTCCTTACTAGTAAAGACAGATGTAACAACTAGGATTGCAATAAACGGATCAATGAACCCAATAATCGGTGCAAAAATCTTACTCAAAAGAAACGCAACACTCACTAAAACAATGGACACGATCACTATTGATAAAAATACTTTCTTCTTTGAATCCTTAGTAACTATTAACTCCTTATTAATTAAACGAGAAACTAAATTAACTATGACACTTAATGACCAACATAAAATCAATAATGAGAGAACATACACCGTCGCTTTTACGGTATGACTTAATTGATCAAACTGGCGTTCGACCCCAAAATTTGTATAGTGCCAAGCACTAACTAGTTCGTTTAACAGATACGTTCCGTTATTTCCATTCGTTAAAACAATGATTCCATTTCTGGTTTGTGGTTCCATCGAAAAATGTGCCTTCCAACCGTTGTTACTTCCATCATGTGTAACGATGATTCTTTTATTAACGTGATTAATAAAATGACCTAATGCTGTCTTATCATTAATAAAGCTTTGAAACCCTCCAACTTCTAAAATTGGGGTAAACATCTCTTGAACAGTGTTAGCTTCTAGTATCTCTGATTTGTGAAAGCTATTGATTTCAGCGATGACAAACTTATTCATGTCCTCTATCGTTGTATATAGTCCGGCTGCTGCTTTCTCAATAAATATGTAGTTTGGTAACAACTGAAGTTTTCCATCGTAAGCTTTCGCCGTCTTTTCTTGGAGATCATCATCCCATAGAAAACTACTGTTTTCCATGCCTAATGGCTCAAGGACGACTTCATTTAAATATATATGAAAGTCTACCCCTGTTATTTCTTCGATCATCAGCTGCAGTAAGCTATAACCACCACCTGAATAGCTATACCGCGCTCCCGGTTCCTTTTCTAATTCAACAGGTTTCGAACCACCACCGATACCACTAAGTGATTGCTCCAACGTAGGTAGCTGTGCATTCGGCTTGTAGCCAGGATAACCACCACCGACAGATAGCCCTGATGTATGACTTAATAATCCTCTCGCAGTTATCGCTTTTTGGTCATATTCGCTTTTAGGTAGCTGCCAACTTGTTATGTAATTCTCAATAGGATCATCTAAATGGATAAGACCATCTTCAACTAATTTCATTACTCCAAGTGCTGTCACTGATTTAGAAATCGAAGCCACTTGAAACACTGTGTTTTGATCAACCTTCCTATTAGCGTCGATATCCGCATAACCGAACGTACCCATCCATATAACTTGGCCATCTTCTAGTACAGAAATTGCAGCCCCAGGAATTTTATATTTACTTAGCATTTTTTCAGTATTTGATTCTACGTCTTTAATCAATTTATCAAGGTCGGTAGTTTTAGTTAGATCGTTATGATTCATAAAAAATGGAATAATAGTAATGATTGCCAATATAAGTGAAATTATGGCTTTTCTTTTCATAGATAACCTCCAACTTATCAAGATATACAATATTACTACTATTTTGCTAAATTTCTTTGGAATTTCTAAAAACCTTCACAATTCATTCATCATTTGTACGAAGTCGAGATTCACTGTGACAACCAGAATTTTAAATGACAAGTGCCCCCAAGCCTAGTGCGTTAAAATAATACCATACCGCGAGTCAAAAAGATAACCAACTTGTTATTAATGGGAAGGTCTACTTAGAGAAAGTAGCTTTAGAAAAAAATTTGCACGTGCGCATCTATTATTAGTAGGGGAAGAAACTCTCTAATTTTTGCTCTTACATATAGATCCCGCATGATATCTTTAAGGGGATATACTAGTCTTCCAAAGCCTCTATCTCCGACGTAACCTTTACATTTCCAATTAAACTTCCCCTCAAAAGTAAGTTGTTTGACTGAATTATATTTTATTACTATAATAGTAGACTGTTATTATTCGGCTAATGAGGTAGTTAGAATGAAATAAATAAAAGAGAGGTAGGTGAAATTATCTTAGACGATTGTTATAGGCGTATACGTTTTAGAAAGAGAGCAAGTGGTACTTCTGTTCCGTAGTCTTTTCCTCAAGAGAATCAAGTGAAGAAGAACATAACGATCTCGTTTCGTTATACATTATGGGAGGAAAAGAATGAAAACAATAAAGAATATGAAAACGGATTGGACTACATTTGCTGTTAGTGGAGGTTTTTTATTCCTCTTTGTTATTTTTGCATTAATGAATATGGATATGGTGGAAGGCTTGGTAACGGAATCTTTCCATTGGTCCGTAACATTTTTTGGTGCTTATTGGCAATTATTATTACTAGGAAATTTTGTGATCGGAATTATATTAGCTTTTTCTCGATATGGAAATATGAAATTAGGAAAAATGGAGAAGCCGGAGAATGGTTATTTCCGTTGGATTTCTATGATTCTATGTATGCTTCTAGCTAGTGGTGGTGTATTTTGGGCTGCATCAGAGCCAATCTATCATTTTGTAACAACTCCACCTTTGTTTGCGAATGGAGGGATGACACCACAAGAGGCAGTCATACCGGCTTTATCCCAAAGCTTTGTACACTGGGGCTTCCTAGCATGGGCTTGTTTAGGTACATTAACAACCATTGTCCTCATGTATGTTCATCATCATAAAGGATATCCACTGAAGCCTCGTGCTATTTTATATCCTATTTTCGGTGAAAAGATATTTCATAAAAGCATCATTGGCTCAACGGCCGATATTGTTTCTATCATTGCAGTTGCTGCAGGTACCATGGGTCCTATTGGATTTTTAGGTCTGCAAATTGGATATGGTCTTCATGTTTTATTTGATATTCCAAATACGTTGGCTACGAATATGATCATTGTTGGAGCACTAATCCTTATTGCTGCTATTTCTGTAGCGAGTGGGGTTGACAAAGGGATTCAATTCTTAAGTCGTTTAAATGTGATATTTGTTGTATTACTAGCGGCAATTATTCTCCTTATTGGCCCAACAATGTTTTTAATAGATTCTTTTATTAGCGCTCAAGCTTTTCAATTACAGCACTTTTTCCAAATGAATTTATATCGTGCGGATCATGCTTGGCTTGGATATTGGACTGTATTTTTCTGGGGATGGTTCCTAGGTTATGCACCAATGGTGGCTATATTCATTAGTAAAATATCCCGTGGTCGCACGATCAGAGAACTTATTATAGCAGTATCTATTATTGCTCCATTAGTTAGTAATTTCTGGTTTACTGTTGTTGGTGGTACTGGTTTATCTTATGAACTAAGCAATCCTGGTTCTATTTCAGGACCATTAGGTGATGGGGGAATGCCTGCGACCGTCATGGCAATTATGAACCAACTTCCAATGGGATTTATATTAGCTATTGGGTTCTTAATTGTTAGTATTGTGTTTGTATCCACTACCGTTGATTCCATTTCCTATACAGTAGCAGTAACCTTACAAGGTACCGATCATCCGCAAAAATGGATGAGAGTGTTTTGGGTCATTTTGTTTGGTATATTATCCGCAGTACTACTAACTATCGGTGAAGGAAGTATACAGGCTCTACAAAACTTTATTGTTGTAACAGCAGTACCTGTATCTCTATTGTTACTTCCACCATTATGGAGTGCACCAAAAATTGTTAAGCAGATGGCGAAAGAACAACAACTAGAACCTTCTGTTGAAGCTACAAAAGAAGTGAAGGTAAAAGTGGCGAAATAGTAGCTTTATTATGAAAAAATGCCTAACCCCTAGTGCGGTAGAACTTTACCGTATTGGTGGGGGAGGCACTTTTTTTGTTAAATGTGAAAAGTAAGGGGCGGGGGAGTCAGAAGAGCGCCTGCACGTTGCATGTACTTCTATAACCTAGCTTAGCAAATTGCTTAGCAGCAGCGTTTCCAGTTCCCGAATTAGTGACTGTCATAACAACAATACTATTTTTCAGTGTATTATTTTTCTCCCCACTCCTACTTGTAAAAATAATAATTACTCTAATTCCACACTTTAGATAAATGCTCAGCCACAAGATGTAACATACGTTTTTCTAGTAAAGCCTATTTTTTCAAAAATAAAAAAGGAACTCAAAGAGTTAGCGAATCTTAGAGCTCAAGAGTTTCTGACTGAAGAAGAGTTTCAGAGGGAAATATTCTTTAAGGAAGGAAGGTGTGGATGAATGAGTATTTTATCGACTGGACCAATTGAAAACAATCCCGTAGGTGGGACAAGGCCCACAAGGCGATCAACCTAATTGGTGGGCATTAGTTTCCATAGCGATACCATATTTAACACAAAATGAAAAGATGAAAAAAACGAGCCATATGCATCGCTTTTTTCATCTTTCAGGCTGGTATTATCGATAATATCCTCCATGACCATGATGATATCCATGACCAGGGGAATGACCACTATGTCCGTGATGAAACCCGTACCCTGGATAATAACCAGAATGTCCATGATGATAACCGTGACCTGGGTTATAACTCCCTTGACCATGATGATAACCGTGACCTGGGTTATAACTCCCGTGACCATGATGATAGCCGTGTCCTGGGTTATAACTCCCGTGGCCATGATGATAGCCATGACCTGGGTTATAACTCCCGTGGCCATGATGAAATTGTCTCTCCATATATTTCTCCACCTTCCCTTCACATAATATAGAATATGTTTCTATAGCGTAGGTGGAAGAGGCATTTACCTAGTATTCTGAAAAATTATCAGTTACAATTCACTTTTTTATCAAATCGTTATCTACTCAACTTCTCATACTCAATAGTTATAAAAAAAACAACATATTACGTAGCAGCTAAGTTGCTATTCGAAATCTAGAAAAAGTTCCTAGTTCCCTGGTGCGTTAAAACTTTAACGTATTTGGGCTCAGGAACTGGGGTCTTAGGTGTGGGATTTTTATGAGTTCACTTCTGATATTTGATAGTGGAGGTTCCTAGGGTATCCGCCAATGGTGGCTATATTCATTAGTAAAATATCCCGTGGTCGCAAGATCAGAGAGCTTATTATAGCTGTATCTATTATTGCTCCATTAGTTAGTAATTTCTGGTTTACTGTTGTTGGAGGGTATCTAAGCATTACAAAACTTTATTGTAGTAACTGCAGTACCTGTATCTCTCTTACTACTTCCACCACTATGGAGTGCACCAAAAATTGTAAAGCAGATGGAGGAAGAACAACAAATAGAACCTTCTGTTGAATCTACAAAAGAAGTGAAGGTAAAAGTGGCGAAATAATAGCTTTTTAATAAAGTGCCTGCCTCCTAGTACGTAAGTTATACCGTACCGGGTGACTGGCACTTTATTTTGTTTTTTTAAAATAGGAGGGGAGAGGGGAGCAATAGCGCGTCTGCACGTTGCGTGTGCTCACCTATAATTCTCTTTAGCAAATTGCTTAGTAGCCCCTTTTTGACAAAGGGACAGGTACCGAGTCCCCCTGAAGTTCCCAGGACAGTGGACCTGTCACCGTGTACTCACTAGTGCTTCCTTCCCGTTCCCAATTTAGGATTATTTTACAAAAAAAAATAGAAAATGATATTGACTTTCTTTCCTCTTACCATTAAAGTTGCCTTAGAGAAACTTTCGTGCAAAAAGGAAAGATAGTTGTCCTGTGGTAATCTTTCGTTTTTGTGTATCATTTTTTTCTTATTTCACATATAAAAAGGTTGGAGGGACTAACATGTTCAAAAAAAGAGGAATGCTTTTATCAGGATTGGTTGCTACTATTTTATTCATCGGTGGTTGTAATAACGAGACATCGACAAATGAGGAAGAAGGGGCCATTCAAGTGGTTACCACAATTTCTCAAATTGGTGAACCCCTTTCCGTTATTGGAGGAGATCGCGTTAAGGTCGAAAGCTTGATGGGACCTTCCGTAGATCCACATTTGTACAATGCGACGCAAGGAGATATTTCAACCATTGAAGGTGCTGACCTAATCTTTTACAACGGTCTTGATTTAGAAGCGAATATGGTGGAAATCTTTGAGTCTATTTCAAAAAACAAACCTGTTTTAGCTATTGGAGAAACTCTTTCAGAAGATAAACTATTAGAAGAAGAACCTGGGGTTGTAGATCCACATATCTGGTTCGATATCGACCTATGGAAGCTAGCCTTAGAAGCAGCAGTGGAAGAATTAAAAAAATACTCACCCGAGGATTCGGATTACTTCAACGATAATATGGAGTCCTATTTTGCTGAGCTAGATGCTCTAAATGAGGAAGCGCAAGAACAAATTTCTCAAATTCCAGAGAAACATAGAGTACTAGTAACGGCACACGATGCGTTTGGTTATTTTGGAAACAAATTTTCAATGGAAGTCATTGGACTTCAAGGGTTAAGTACAGAAGATGAAATTGGGGTTTCTGACATAAACGATACCATTGCTATTATAAAAGAGTTTGAGATTCCCGCTATCTTTGTAGAGTCTAGCATTGATTCTCGAACAATTAACTCTGTTATTGAGGGAGCAAAAAGTGATGGGATAGACGTAGAATTAGGAGGAGAACTCTTTTCTGATGCTATGGGCAATCCAGGAACAGAAAAAGGTACTTACATTGGAATGTATCGTCACAATGTAGAAACCATTTATAATGCATTAAAATAAGGGAGATGAAGAAAGTGGAAACTGTTTTAAAGGTGGAGAATTTATCTGCATCCTATCGCAAAAACACAGTATTACAACATGTGAATGTGAATATTGATAGTGGGTCTTTAACAGCAATTGTTGGACCAAATGGTGCAGGGAAATCCACGTTTTTGAAAACCATTTTAAACTTACACCCTTCCTTAACTGGTTCTGTAAGCTATTTTGGTCAACCTCTAAGTAAGGTGAAAAAACAGGTTGGTTATGTCCCACAACGGGGTTCCGTTGATTGGGACTTCCCAACCGATGCATTAGATGTTGTGACTATGGGATTATATGGCCAAATCGGTTTTCTCCGAAGACCTAAACGATCTCACCGTGAAAAAGCACTAGCTGCTTTGGAAAAAGTAGGTATGTCTGATTATGCAAACAGGCAAATTAGCCAGCTGTCAGGAGGTCAACAGCAACGAGTCTTTCTAGCTCGTGCCTTGGTCCAAGATGCGGAGTTATATTTCATGGATGAACCTTTAGCTGGTGTCGATGCTGCTACAGAACGTGCAATTATGTCCATTTTAAAGGAACTAAAGCAATTAGGAAGAACTGTACTCGTAGTTCACCATGATCTACAAACGGTCCAAGACTACTTCGATCATGTCCTTTTGTTAAATAAGACGGTTATAAAGCATGGAAGAACGGAAAAGGTTTTTACCAACGAGAATATTATCTCTACCTACGGTGGAAACATCCAATTATTGAAGGAGGGTCAAGGCCATGTGGTCCATACTCTCCACTAGTAATACACAATGGGTGTTATTTAGTGCAACAATTCTTGGCATCGCGGCTGGGATTGTTGGCTGTCTCTCCTATTGGAAAAAACAAAGTTTAATGAGTGATGCATTAGCACACGCTGCTCTACCAGGCGTCGTCATCACCTTCCTTATTATTGGGGAAAAAAACTTATTTTTCTTAATTATCGGGGCAGCTATTAGTGCATTATTAGGTGCGTTCTTCATTCAGTGGGTTCAATCTTCAACAAGAATAACAGAGGATACTGCGATGGGGATGACGTTGTCTGTCTTTTTTGGTCTTGGAATCATGCTTCTAACGGTTGTGAATCGAACGGCTGGTGGAAACCAAAGTGGGCTTGATAGCTTTATTTTTGGGCAGGCTGCAGCAATGGTTCGTTCGGATGTAAACACGATGCTTGCCCTAGCTTTTTTCGTCATTTTGATCGTCATCGCTGGCTTTAAAGAATGGAAGCTTTATCTTTTTGATCCTTCCTTTGCCAAAGGGTTAGGCCTATCTCTTTCCTTGATGAATGTACTATATACAACGGTACTTGTAACCACCATTGTTATTGGGATACAGGCTGTTGGAGTAATTTTAATTGCAGCACTGCTTATTATTCCGTCTGTTAGTGCTCGTTATTGGACACAAAAGCTGAAAACAATGTTCCTTCTTTCTGCATGCTTTGGGGGAATTTCAGGGGCTATCGGAACAGCAATTAGTGCCATTGGGAGAGGATGGCCAACTGGACCATTTATCGTCGTTGTTGCCGCCCTTTTCTTTATTATCTCTCTTGTATTTGGAAAAGAAAAAGGGATTCTTTTAAAACATTTACAATTTCGTAAACAACAAAAAGCACATTCTCAAGAAATAGGGCACCATCCTGTTTTTCAAAAGGAGGGGAAATAAATGACTTATACAGCATGGATTATCATTACTGCTTCTTTAGTTGGGTTATCTTGTGGACTGATCGGGGTCTTTTTAGTTTTACGAAAAATGGCAATGATGTCTGACGCTATTAGTCATACTGTCCTATTGGGGATTGTTGTTGCTTATCTTATGACAAGGGAGCTTAGTGGTCCACACATGCTTATTGGAGCTATCTTGGCAGGATTACTAACAGCCTTTCTCGTGCAATGGCTTCATAATCTTGATTTAGAGCTCCATGCATCTATGGGTATTGTTTTTACAACACTCTTCGCCATTGGGGTTATTTTAATTTCCACCTCCATAGGAAATGCCCACCTTGATATTCAGCATGCATTAATGGGGGAAATTACGTTTGTTCCATTTCATACGATGGAACTCCCAATAGTGGGGGCGGTTCCTGTAACCACAGTCATGTTAGCTGTGGTGTTACTCATAGTCGTAATCACTATCATTGTTTTTTATAAAGAGTGGAAAATTACATCCTTTGACCCTGCACTAGCGGCTAGCTTAGGCATACCGATAGTCTTCATGCACTACCTATTCATGAGCCTTGTTTCCATTACAACGGTCGCTGCCTTTGACGCAGTAGGAGCAATCATGGTAGTTGCAATGTTAATAACACCAGCAGCTTCTGCTTACCTTTGGACAGATAAACTATCCATTATGCTCCTTTTAAGCAGTTCATTTGGAGTCATATCAGCAATCATCGGCTACTATATAGCCGCCTGGATTGACACCTCCATCTCTGGATCTATGGCATTTGCAACAGGAATTATTTTCATCATTAGCTTTCTATTATCTCCTACGCATGGCTTTCTATCCAGAAGCCTCGGGAAGCAGCGTAACCAGTTCTCTTAGTAAGCATGGGATTTAAAGGTTGCTTTTGATCACACTAATTTAGTTTTGGATTAGTGGTAGGTTTTAATACCAATACCAATGCTGGAAACATATGATACGTTAAGCATGAAATGATACATTTATTACTTGCATCCCACATGTGAACTACTCCAATGGATCCTTTTCTGTGGGAAGATTTTGCTTAAATCACCATTGAGCACATCTTCTATGAATGGATAATCAAGTTCATATGCTTTTCCAGACGAATAGTGAACGTGGTTCACATCTGCAGAGTTATCTGTAAAACAAGGGAACAGAAATCGCGCCACCGGTACAGTAGAATTAATAATTGGATCCACAACAATATTATACTTAAACTGTCTTCCTTGTTCCTGTTGCTAGTATATCAATATCCATCTCTTTTACATTGATTGGAATATGTCCTGCCGACTGATATGCATCGACAAAAATAAGTTCTCTTTAATAACACAGTTAATTACTTCATACACAATAGAGTAGCAGTATTTAGTTTTCCACGAAGATGAAGCACCAAAACTGGACTACAAAGATGTAGAACGTGTGTTAAAGGTAAGTGGGGTAAAAGATGTAGGTTCAGAAAGGTTGAAGCAGCTTTCCAGAAAGCCATTGATGACGAAAAATATGAGTTCAAAGCTAGCAGTGTTATCCCGAAATACAACTCTAAATCAATTAAAATTGATACAAAGGTTGCCAAGATTTCCATTAGTCCACAAGATTTACGTTATGTAAAACAGATTCATTTCTATCAAAGGGTATTAGATTGGTTCGATAAATACCTTTGAATAGGGAACTATACGACTGTTATGTAGCCTTTTCTTTAGTATAAGATTACGTTTGATTAGTTATATAACGGTGTTCGCATCAATTGTTTCAGTAATTCTCTAGTAATCAAGTATGTGCAGGGCACGTAAGTTAACGGAGAAAATAGCTTTGGTTATTTCCAGCAAATAACGGGTAGTTTTCATGGGCTGATTTATATTTTGTCTTGTCTTGAACGGGTGAATATTTGATAAAGTAGAAAGAGTGTTGGAGTGTAGTCTGGAACAAATATTTAGAATAGTTGGAGGTAGTCTAGGATGAAAGATTCGTGGTTTACTATACAGAAGATAAATACTAATACATATGCAATTAGTGAATATGGGCATTGGGAGAAGGTACATTCATTTTTGTTAATGGGGAAAGAGAAAGCAATATTAATAGATACAGGTCTTGGAATTGACAATATAAAAAGAGTAACAGACCAGTTGACTACTTTGCCGATTGAAGTAATCACAACCCATGTCCACACCGACCATATCGGAAGTCATGGAGAATTTGAAAAAATCTATGTGCACCAAGGAGATAGAGATTGGTTTGTGAACGGAATAAAAGGCTTATCGATAGAACAAATAAGAAAAGATATTGGTAGAGACATCACATTACCTACCCCAGATACATTTGATCCTACTACATATCAACCGTTTCAAGGAGAACCAACAGGATTACTAAGTGATGGAGATGTCATTGATTTGGGCAATAGGAAGTTAATTATCTACCATACTCCTGGACATTCTCCTGGCCATCTATCTGTTTTTGATGAAACAAATGGATACTTGTTCACAGGGGATTTATTATATGATGAAACTCCTATATATGCATTTTATCCTTCTACAAGCCCAGTTGAATTAGTAAATTCATGGGAAAAAATTTCAGTGATACCGAATGTATCGAAGGTTTATGGTTCTCATAATACGTTAGGGTTAGAACCTCAAATATTAGAAGAAGTAAAAGCTGCGATTACATATTTGAGAGAAAACGAGCTTGCTAAGTTCGGTACTGGGATTCATACATTTAACGGTTTTAGTGTACAGTTTTAACGTAAAATCTTTACAATTCGGGGGATCAGGATGAGGGAACTGTTTAAAAAATATACTCATAATCTAGAGTTATCTGGTGACCTTGAACATGATATAGTAGTGTTCTTACATAGTAATCATTTATCACATGTTGCCGAACATTCTTGTCGGGTAGGGAAAGAAGCTGAAAGAATAGCACACTCATTCCATAATAGCGGTGATGTTGCTAAAGCGGCAGGATTACTACACGATATAAGTGCTGTATTTCCTAATAATGAAAGAGCTGTGGGAGTAGAAAAATTAGGACTAGATGTGATGGATGCAGAAAGAATATTTCCTCTAATTGCCCACTAAAGAATCTCAAGAGTGATGGCAGAAGAAATTTTCCACATACAAAATGAAGAAATACTTAGTGCAATTGAATGTCATACCACATTGAAAAAAGATTCTAGTGTGATGGACCAAATAGTTTTCGTTGCTGATAAAATAGAGTGGGATCAGGATGGAACTCCTCCATATATCCACCAAGTGAAATCCCAACTGGAAGTTTCAATAAGTCATGCCGCGTTTGTATATATAGACTATCTATGGGAAAGAAGAGGGGCTCTTAAAGTAGTTCATCCATGGTTAGCAGAGGCGCATGAAGATTTAAAGAATAATTTATTCTGAAGTAATTGTACTTACACAAAAATTCCCTTGACCTTAGAGTATACTCCAATGATACGGTATTCTTAGGAGGGGGATAAACATGCAGATTAAAGAATTTGCTTCAAAGTATAAGGTAACAAAAGATGCGGTCCGTTATTATGAAAAAGAGAATTTGATGGAACCGATACGTCTAGCTAATGGTTATCGAATGTATGATGAGATTGAGAGAAAAACATAAAATATATTCTTATTTTTAAACAGCTAGGTTTTTCATTGAAGGAAATAAAAGCATTATTAAGCTTGGAAAACAGACCAACTACTAGTGAGTGTAATACGATGTCTCTATCGCTATTTCAAGCCAAAGTCTCCTATCTTGAGAGGAAGATCGACTTTTTCACAACAGCCATTCAATCTCTCAAGAAGTCTATCATTTAACGGCGCAGGAAAAATATGCTGAGAATAAAGAGAAGGTTCATTCATTAGTGAAGGAGATGTACCGGAAAATGGTGGAAGGTGATGAAGACAGTGTCACTTCGTAAAGTCATTTATCTTGAGTATGTGATGGGATTTATTCTCTGTTTGATATTGTACCTACACCTTGAGTTTTCGATACTTCTCTTTTTATTATTTTTACTTGTGCCTGATATATCGATGATAGGCTATCTTTTCGATAAAAAAATTGGTTCTTATGTTTATAATGTAGGTCATAGTTTTATTATACCGGCTATCCTATTTATCATAGCGTTTTTTCATGAATATTCTACCTTGCTGATGGTCGTTATCATTTGGATAGCTCACATTTTTATGGACCGTTCCTTAGGATTTGGTTTAAAGTATAAGCATAACTTTAAAGAAACACATCTGCAGAAAATACAATAGTCAAGGTGAAGAAGATACTGGAGTTATCTTCAATTTTCAAATAGAGGATGATGGAGAAAGCTTCGGTAATGCTATTACGAATGAACTATATTTGCCAGAGGTACCAGTTCTATTAGAATATGATTGTCTCTTCTGGTTTTACCGGGGACAATCATTAGACTAGTAGAGTGATTGAGAATAGCGATTAAATAATGCACTGCATAGCAGACTATCGACTTGATACTCATACAATGGTTATCCCATGTGACTAAGTGGGTGGGTTTGGACTACTTTTCAGTTGTAATAAATATTTCCCTGAGATATGTTCCTACGTCATACCCAACAGAATACATACTACTAGAGATTTGAACAGTCATGTCTATGATCAATGTCAGCCCGTATGTTATGACATTTGTCGATAATACGAATGTTGCTAATATCAAAAACAATGAAAATGGACGTTTCGTCTGGTTCATATGAACACCTCCAAGAAACAATATTGTGTATATTATAGATTACTAATTTTTCCCCAAATAGGCAATCATTTAAATTGAAAATGCCAAATTTAGATAGAATTTATACTAGAATTAGGAAAAAATGTTAAGTGAGACTATACTTTCCTTTTAACCCCCAAATTTGTTACTATAAAAAAAGTAAGAAAGTTTGGTACATTTCCCCTATTTATTGGCAATGTTAAGTGGGCGCACGTTATGGAAACGATCTACTTTATCCACTGAAAATCACGTCCAAGAAGGATAATGAATACCAACCAACCACCTAGTTATTAGAGGTTAAAAGGAAATTAGTACCCAATAAAGAGTTATTTATGATGTTGAAAAAGAGTTAGGATTTTTTCCTACTGTTTACGAAAGAAAATTACTATGATAAAATCGCTCTCTTTTGGGTATTCTTCATTCCTCTATTTTTTCTAATTATTAATAACATAGATTGGTTTTCGAAATTTCCAATAATAGCTGGAAAAACGGTAGCCAGTCTCCTCTATTTATTTGTATCCATGTTTTTATTTAATACAATCATATCGGTAATTTTCCAACTGTACCCTATCCTATTACTCTTTATAAGTTCCTTGTTAATACTTCTTGGCTTCATTCCTGTAACTCTATTGTTTTTATGGGGCGCCGCACTCCCATTGAAAGCAGAGGCAAAAAACAGCATCTCCTGATAGAACTCTTATATATTCTTCTTTATCGCCTCGAACATGACGGAATCATTCTTGAAGTTATTACTTTTTGCACAGCTAGAAGAGGTAGAAAGTCTCCATGCGCTAAGTGATTGTTTGTTTGATGAGGAACTTCAAAAAGGTATTGATCTTGACTCCATCAGTATTTCTCAGCTTTCGCGCCGATTAAATGGAATGAATCCAGATTTATTTCAACGGTTATTCCTTTATTTAGTCGGACAAATACATGCCAAGACACATTACACGAAATCTATCATGCCATTAAAGGTAATTGACTCAAATACCATACCATTAAATTTAACCAACCATAATTGGGCAAAATTTCGTAAAACAAAAGCGGGTGTAAAGTTACATTTGCGACTAGTTTTCATGGAAAAAGGAATGTCATATCCTGAAAAGGCCTTGATTACAACGGCTAAAGAACATTATCGTAATCAACTTGAAGACATGGTTGATGACAAAGAATGCATGTATGTGTTTGACCGCGGTTATCTCGACTATGAACGCTTTGATCGTATGACAGACGACGGCTACTTTTTCCTTTCTAGACTACGAAAAAACGCTGTTATACGGGTAATTGATGATTTTAAATTGCATGAAGAGTCATCTGTTTTATCCGATCAAATGGTGTTGATTGGAACATCGCAAAACCGAGCTGAAAACTACTTTCGACTATTAAAAGTGATTGATTCAAAAGGAAATGAGCTTCATTTAATCACGAATCAATTTGATTTAAGTGCCGAAGAAATTTCAGAGATGTATAAATCTCGCTGGGCAATTGAACTATTTTTCAAGTGGATCAAGCAACATCTCAGCATCAAAAAGTTCTACGGTCAAAGCGAATGGGCGATACAAAACGAACTATTTATCGGATTAATTGTCTTTTGCCTGCATGTTCTCGTTCAGATTGAAGCAAACAGTAAGCGACAAGCCTTACAAATTAGCCGATATTTAAGGGCTGCATTGTGGAAGCCAGCACACATTTGGCTCCGAAAGATTGAAGGGAAATCCATTCCTTAAAAAGGATTTGCCACGACAAAAAAGTGCTTTTTACTTTTAATTGGGCAGGTTATTTGACACGAGCCGATGGCACCTGAAGCTAGACAACTTTCAAAGTCCAAAAATTTTATACTTACCTTTAAAAATAAGCGGAGAATTTTCGCTTATAATCAATATTAACCTAATTTCGTGGTAAATAAGTGGAGTTTTTCCGACTATGCAAAGGGAATTCCACCTTTTTAACTAGATTTGAGACAATAAGCGGAATTTCTCCTTTTATTCAGACTTTTTTCCGTGCTATTTATTAAATAAGGGAAAATTCTCCGTTTATTTATTCCATTGAGCATTTCTCCTCGTTTCTTTCACTACATTGCTTGAAAGACTCTATATACTTTCATTTACTTTCATATAAATATCCAAGTACCTTCCTTTCACATTAGAATTCGCATGGCAAATCAAAGGATATATTTATTTCCACCTATGTGACTATGGCTGTGAATTACTTTGTGATTTCACATCTTGATATAACAAGGAAAAGTTACATGTGATTTTTTATGTGAAATAGCATAAACTCCATCAATGTTCCAAGCAGGATAGAGCGAGAACTAGTTCTTTGTGTGATGTAAAGTCTAGTTGTTGCGTTAGCGTATGACACCTTCTGGACCTATAAGCTCAACATTAGTAAAACGTACAGCCTTTGGAACATATATTAAGCTTGGTTTCTCGATACCACTTTTAGGAGGTTTCTTTGGTTGTAGAAGTCTAATTGAACATACATGAGTTCCTTTATGTTGTAATTGGAAGAGTTATAGTACTTCTAGTGAGAGTATGGGAGAAGTGTGTAAGTGGATTAGAACCCCACTCCTTTAGGTGTGAGAGTATCAGGATACTACTACCAGGTTTTTGGATTGTTGAAGTAATGTAATACCAATGCTGGAAACATATGATACGTTACGTTAAAGTGTTTTTTTTCTCTATTTGGGTATTTTAAAGAAGAATCAAATAATTATAATGGAGATGAATTCACTTATGGCATCAAGACGGCACATATTATTTAACCTAATCATAATAATCGTTCCGTGGTTATCTTTGCTATATTTAGGTAAGCACAATATCAAACGATATTATTTAGCAAGTTTTATTATAGGGATATTTGAAATAATAAATCATCTTTATGGCCATCAGCGAAAATGGTGGACGTTTTACGATAAACCAAAATCTTTTATAAGGGATGAACTTCCTTTTGATATTGGACCTTACATGCCTATTTCCATGTGGATACTGAAGTACTCATATGGGAATTTTAAGAAATTTGTCTTCATTAATGCGCTTTTTAATGGAGTTTTTGCATTTCTTTTTATGCCACTTTTGAAAAAAATTAAGATTGTGCGTTTACGTCGAATAAACTATTTTCAATTCTTTCTTTACATTCACTACAAAGCTTATTTTTTGTATGGAGTACAGTATTTGTTTGAAAAGGGTCGGTTTTCTGGTAGTAAATTTTAAAACATAATTAACTACCGTTCAGGAATCCAAATAACCAATCCGATTGAAAATATGGATAGGTTGAGAGTAAAAAGAAAGGAGAAGGGAGAGGTCAAAAGAGCATCTGCACGATACATGTACTCCATTTCTCCTTTTTTAGGAAATAAACTTTTATACCATTTAGCTTATTTTCATAAAATGTTGTGATTATTTGAATTCGACTCTGTTAGCTCTTTGCATAATTCCCATACTTTTTCTCTAACAACTTTCTTTTGTGCATAGGCTGGATACTTATTTGTGCCTGTTACTTGTTTTATTTCTTCTAAAAAACCTTGTGATTCTGCTAAGGCGGGTGTCATCACATCTAATTTATCGTTGAATAGTTTGCCAGTTTTATCTTTAAATCTATCTGAAGTGCATAGTTCATAATAGTTATTTGCCATATAGCTAGGTTGTCGGAAAAATAAGTTTTGAATGGAAGCAACCATTCTATATCCAAGTGTCACTTTCTGTAATGTTTCCTTTGACATTTTTGCACCGTTAATCTGCAGGGCATTTACTTTGATTCCTTCGCTCTCATATTCCTCTGCCATTTTAAAAGTAAGCATCACCAATGCCATTTTGGATTGACAGTACATCTTATACACAGTAAATTTTTCACTACTTTTATACTCCCCAGTTAGGTTATCAAAATCAATTTCTCTTTTAGGGTCAAAAAAGTGCTTAATAATGTTGCTGCCCGCATGTAGGATTCTTGCATCATCTGACTTTTTAAGATGATCCAATAGCAAATTTGTTAGTAAATATGGACCGACTACATTTGTCGCAAACGTCAATTCGATCCCGTCTGTACTAAGAGTATGCTTAGCTCCATGATTAAAATAAGCTGCATTATGGATTAGGATGTCTAATTTTTCATACTTACTCATGAATTCATCGGCAAATTGATACATTGATTCGAAAGAGGATACGTCTAATTTCATCAGGTCAACTTGTGTATTGTTTGTAGAAGTAACTATCTCTTCTTGCGTTTTTCGGCTAACCTCGATATTGCGACAAGCCATAATAACTGTATGACCTTCTTTAGCAAATTGCTTGGCAGCAGCCTTTCCAATCCCCGAATTTGCACCTGTAATAACAACAATACGATTGTTCATTTGCTCCCCACTCCTAATTGTAAAAATAATTATCCTAATTCCCCATTTTTACGTAAATGTGCAGCCGAAATAACATCTTCAGCCATACTGTCTAGAAGCTCGGCCACCTTATTATCGTTATACTCTTTCGGAAGCAATCCATTGGCAACCATTATGGAAAGGCCTCCTTGAAAAATTCTCATTTTTAATAAAATATCCATCAGCTCCCCATCCGTAAATCCTTGAAGGTCAGGACTCTCTTTCATAAGTGAAACAAGGTCATTTCCTATCTCTTGGTTATAGTCCTTAATATACTCATTTTGTTTCATCATCAAGTCGATAAACAGGACACTATATTCCCTTGCGAACCGAAGACTAGCAATCCCTATATCACGAAATGTGTCTCCACTATTTTGTTCTAGAACCATTTGTTGATTTACTTCCATCGTTTTTTTTACCACATCCCGTATAAGTTCTTCGACATCATGGAAGTTTACGTAAATCGGAGCAATGGAACTTCCTAATTTGTCAGCAACTTTTCTTATGGTTATTTTACTTAACCCTTCTGTTTTTGCTATTTCAAATGCTGCATCGATGATTTGTTCTTTGGAAAACTTCTTTTTCGGTGGCATACTAATCCCCTTTTCACATATGTATCGTGAGCATATTTCATTACATATCACCTGTTACATATCGTGCGTTATATAACTAATGATATATAATAAGTGCTATTCTAGTCAAGACTAATTTTTGTATAACAAGGAAAATGAAACTCTAAAATTGAAAAGTGCCTTCGGTAACGTAAAGTTCTAACACACTGGGGGTTAAAAGCAGGTCATTAGCTGAATAAAATTAGTGAAAATCAGGTCATTATTATTACTCTTTATGATAATATGAATGTAATCTTTTAGAAGAGGTGAGTTCAGTTGAGAAGAGTAGAGAAGAGGAAAAAATTAGATTTAGAAAGAATTGTTTTTATTGGGAGAACTTATAAAGAATATATAGATATGTTCTCTCTATCCGAGGATGAACTACAAGGAAAGAAAATACTCGATTGTCCAGCAGGAGCATGTTCATTTACTGCTGTTGCTAACAAATTAGGTTTAGATGTGACAGCTTGCGACATTGCGTATTATCATTCAGGTGAAGACCTAAAAAATAAAGGTCTCCAGGATATTGAACATGCGATGGAGCATATGCAAAAAGTCCAAAACAATTACAAATGGGATTATTTTTATGATGTAGAAGGTCTTAGGAAACATCGTTTAAGTGCCTTGCAAGATTCTGCAAACGATATGAGGGAATTCAGAGAAAGATACATTCCCGTTACTTTACCATCGTTACCATTTAAGAATTCAGAATTTGATATTCTTCTCTCTGCACATTTTTTATTTATGTATGCAGATAGGTTAGATTATCAATTTCACATGAAGACGCTAAATGAGTTATTGAGGGTTACGAAAGAGGAAGTCCGTATTTTCCCTTTGGTTGATTTAGAGGGAAAAAGATATGTGCACTTAGATAAAGTAATAAGTTACCTGACTGACAATGGCTGTAGAGTTGAAGAAGTAAAAGTACAATATGAATTTCAAAAAAATGCTAACTCGATGTTAAAGATAAAAAAAGGTTAGTAAAAGAATGACATAACGTGGGGGCGTTGCCCTTTTTAATAAGGTAATGTTGATGCTGAAATATTGAAAAAGTGCCCCCCCAGTACGTTTAAACTTTAGCGTACTCGGGGAGGTACTTCATTTTGGTGTCAGTCGGAAGTTCCCGGGACAGTGGACCTGTCCCTGTGTCCTTATTGACTTACATATTTTAGGAGTCGTTTTTCAGTGGTCTGGACCTGTCCCTGTGTCCTTCTTAGGATATGGTATGTCCAATCCCTATGTTAAATACTGCATAAGATAACTAGTATAGATCCTATTTTTTCATAAGGAAGATTGTCTGATATCAATTTAACGTATAGAAAAAGGGAGATGTAAACAATTAAGTCTAATCTTTAAGTAAGGAGGGTGTGGATGAATGAGTATTTTATCGACTGGACCAATTGAAAACAATCCCGTAGGTGGGACAAGGCCCAGCACACAGGTAACTGTAAAAATTAATAATCAAAATCAAGTTACTTCTTCTACAGTCTTGATTCAGGGATTTGCATTAAATGGTTCAAGAATGATGTATGTAAGTGAGCTTTTATCTCTTGCACCAAACCAGGTTATTACTAAAACTTATTTTGCCAACCTCAATGCCTTTGAGTTTATATTTACAACAAATGGTGCCACCGAAGATGATACTGAAATATCTGTTTGGGGAAAAAATTCGTCTGGACAGTTAGTGACCGCTCATCGGCTTGTATCGGATGAACTTTTGGGATCAGGAGTGACTGGACCACAGGGACCACAAGGACCTCAGGGAGAGCAAGGCCCCCAAGGAGAGCAAGGACCTCAGGGAGAGCAAGGACCTCAGGGAGAGCAAGGCCCTCAGGGAGAGCAAGGCCCCCAAGGAGAGCAAGGACCACAAGGGGAACAAGGACCTCAAGGAGAACAAGGGCCCCAAGGAGAACAAGGGCCCCAAGGAGAGCAAGGGCCCCAAGGAGAGCAAGGGCCCCAAGGGGGACAAGGGCCTCAGGGGGAACAAGGACCTCAGGGAGAGCAAGGCCCCCAAGGAGAACATGGACCCCAAGGAGAACAAGGGCCACAAGGGGAACAAGGACCTCAGGGTGTACAAGGCCCACAAGGGGAACAAGGACCGCAGGGAGAACAAGGGCCCCAAGGAGAACAAGGGCCTCAAGGAGACCAAGGACCACAAGGAGACCAAGGACCCCAAGGGGAACAAGGGCCACAGGGAGAACAAGGTGATCAAGGACCTCAAGGACCAACAGGGATTACTGACATTGGTTTTGGTCAAATCTCTTCATTAACAACTGTTGGGTTAAATGTAGGATCGGGGATATTTCCAATAAGTACGACTCCTGTAACAACAACAGGAACGGAAGTGGTTTTAATTAATGCTACTTATCCGTTGAGATTTACATTTAGATCATATACCGAGTATCTCATTTCTTTTAGAATGCGACTATTGAGAAACGGAACTGAAATTGCTTTTCAAGGATTTCAAGAACAATCTACTGAACCTGCTACATCTACTGTTCTATCGAAGCCTTTTAATATTTCGTATGTTGATACCCCTCCAGCCGGTAACCATGTATATACCTATAATATTTTAATACTGTCTTTAACAACTGATGCAACAATAAGACAATACAATATATCATTAAGAACCATTAACGCTACGGTTATTTCACTTTAAATCTAATTACTATTCGGACCCTAAGAAGTTCCTGCCCCCAAGTACGTTAAATCTTTACTGCATTGGGGTTCAGGAGCTTTTTTATGTAATCGGTAATATAAATATTAATAATAAGGCATTGACGATAAATAATCCTATTCTCTCTTCCATGCTATACTCGAAAATGGACAAGTACCAAAGAGCAGGCATACCATTTAGTGTGAATATAGCAAATGAAGAAATTGAAACCATTTTATCTTCTACTGATTTGATACGATTAAATTAGCAACTTGCTTGATAATGCCTATGATGCAACACTCGAAATGCCTGATACAGAACGAAAAATCGAATTAAAAATTGTGAGAGTTAATGAAACAGTGAAATTAATTGTAAGAAACACTTCTATTTTGAAAGAGTTCACGGAAAAGCATTTTAAAATCGGATATTCTTCTAAATCGAATTTAGATAGGGGATACGGCTTAGCGATCATCCAAGAAGTTACAGATAAATATCATGGTTTATTGAAAGTGGATACGAACGATAATGTAGTAAGTGTTGAAATCTCGTTTCCGAAAGTGGTAGAAAAAGGATCCATCATGTAGAGAAAGTGTAGCTAATGCATATGCCAAAACACAAAAAATATTATCCTACGAATATCATCTATGTTTTACAACAAGAAAGGGGTTATTATGGAGTGGTTTAGTTTCTTTTTATTATCATTTCCAGAAGCATTTTTAATGCTCGCAGTTTCTTTTGCTCTTTTTGGTATTTCGATTAAGGAGAACGTAAAATCTATGGTTATTTTTTCATTATTATATGGGGGAGTAGCTTTTACTTTAAGTATTTTTATGATGAATTCAGTCAAACCTATCATAAACTTAACTGTGTTTGTGTTATTAGTAGTAATGATTTTCCGTTTTAAAATACTACATGGTTTTATTATTGGAATCATTGGTTTTATTTTGTTAGTATTTTTCGAAATCATGTTACTTCTTCCGCTAAAACAAATTATTCCATTTGAACAAATTGCAGCGAATCCGTGGTTACGAGTTTTAGCTGGCATCATGACTATCCATATTCCATTGTTAGTCACTCTACTAGTTTTACAAAGGTTTAAGCTAGTAATAAAGATTCCTTTATTAAAATAAACAGAAATTTAATTATAAAAAAGGTGCCTAAATTAATTTTTATTACTAATTTGGTACCTTTTTTATAGTTATAAATACTTTGATGATATTTAAATAAACCTTCAAAAATTTGTCGTTTTATTAGAAGAACTGTCGAACGGGTTAACAGGCAATAATACTAGTATATAATGGTCTCTATGTTGTACAATTTTCTTTCTTAATTTAGGAGTATGTTTATGAAAAAAAGTGCTTTAATTATAGAGTTGGAATTCAAAATTGATACTTTACGAATTCAAATGATGAAGTTAGCTCAATCAAAAGGATTTAATCATCCTGATACTATTAAATGTAGCCAAGAACTTGATGTTTTTCTAAATAAATACCAAGGATTGAAGTCAAAATAAAAACCTTACCATATTCTAATCTGTTGTTCTAATCCCCTTCGAATTGTTGAAAAAATGGAACTGCTAACAATGTAACAAACATAAAAATTATGGACAGAATGCCAAAAACAAGAGAGGCAATAGCCTTTTCATTCGTTTTATTTTAATTAAAAGAATAACTACTACTAACACCATTTATAGTATTCAACTGCTCTACCTCATTTCTGATTTGGTCTACCAGATTATTAGTGAGTAGATATTCTAAAACTGATTTAACTTGAGTAAACTAGGGTACCCGGTTCACCGATACACGTTAAATATTATGTTACACTTCTGATGAAATCCGTTGGAGATTATTTATGATTACGTTCATTACCTCTTTTAAAGTTTCCTGTTATCTTCGCCATGATCAACTGTATTTCTGTTTCATTGCTAGCATCGTTTATTCTTCTTAAAAACTTGTCTGCTTCTTTTCCTTTTAAAATTTTAACATGCTTTCCCTCATAATCCAGAAAAACGGTATTATCTTTATTGACTCGATAACGAAAAGGAGTTTCGTTCAAACGATTTCTTTTATCGATGTTGCCCATGATATCCTCCTATTGCTTCTTTTTCCTATATACTAAGCTAGCAGTAATCTTAGTAAAGGTATTGCGATCAAAACTAATACTGCGAAAAGTTGAATTACGATTCCAACTGAACTACAAATGAAACCTGATGTTGCTAGGTTTCTTCCAACTTCTCTTGTTTTTTCTATTTCTTTAATAGATTTTCTTGATGTTATCAATCCAAAAACCCCGAAAACGATTCCAATAAGTGGTAATAGTATTGATAGAAGCCCCATAATAAGAGAAAGTACAGAATTACTATTTGTTTTTACGGTAATATCCATGAAAGTTCCTCCAAAAAAATATTATATAGACGATTATAAGAACTGTCCTTCAAGTTAGAACAGCAAACGGTAAACTGTTTCACTAATTTATAACCAGTTAATAATCTTCACTAGAGGAAAAAGCTAGAATGTTTTGTGACGTAGCCACTTTTTGTAGTCTCTAACTTCCGTAGATACACAATAAGCAAGTACGACCAAAAGTATAGAACTGTAGCTTAGTGTAATATTAGTCAGTTGTATAATACTAAAAGTGATTAACATGAAGATAGAAAGGAGAAGTAAATTACTTAATAAAATTTCTCCCCATTTAACCCAAAGATATTGTGATAACATGTAGATTCCACCTATCGTAATTGTTATGTTTTTATTTACTATTACGTTTTGGAAGTAGGCTAGGTTTCATTTTTCATGTAGTTTGTGGAACGAGAATTTTACTATGAAGCATCAATCCTAAAAAGCAGATAGTTAATTCACACATAATACTAACGAACATCTCTTGTGTTGTCAGAAACACATGACGCATATTAACTGAGTGACGAATTGGAATGGAAGATGTCTAACTAAAAACACACTTATTAGTTAAACATATATATGCGAACAGTTTGATAAAAAGTGTTTATGCATGGTATAAGTAAGTGTAAAAGAAGCAGGATCATTTTATTTTTTGGCTATGTTAAAGGGCAATCTTGATTATTGTACAATGTTGAATTTTACGGAAGGTGCGAGACTCCTAGGGGATAAGCGGGCCAAGCGAGACCCCACAGGGAGGTAACGACCGAGGAGGCTTGCGGTTCCGCCCCAAGGAACGCGAGCACCTGGAGTAAAAATCAACATCAACGTCTAACAGAGCCTATTTTTTAAAAGATACTGGTTAAGCCTAGTATCCCATTATGAGAGGATTTGAATTTCAACATGAGTAGGAAAGATAATTTTTGGCGTGATTTACCACGACCATTTTTTATACTGGCTCCAATGGAAGAAGTGACGGATGTTGTTTTTCGCCATGTAGTGAGTGAAGCTGCCAGACCTGATGTGTTTTTTACAGAGTTTGCAAACAGTGAGAGTTATTGTCATCCAGAAGGAAACAAAAGTGTACAGGGGCGGTTGACTTTTACAGAGGATGAACAACCAATCGTTGCCCATATATGGGGAGATAAACCTGATAATTTTCGTCAAATGAGTATTGGTATGGCGGAACTTGGGTTTAAGGGTGTGGATATCAATATGGGCTGTCCTGTACCTAATGTTGCAAGGCAGGGGAAGGGAAGTGGCCTTATTCGTCGTCCAGAAATTGCAGCAGAATTAATACAAGCAGCAAAAGCAGGGGGATTGCCTGTAAGTGTAAAAACAAGGCTTGGTTTTACGGAAGTAGACGAATGGCGTGACTGGCTATCACACATCTTGAAACAAGATATTACGAATCTTTCCATTCATCTGCGGACGAGAGAGGAAATGAGTAAAGTAGATGCTCATTGGGAGTTGATTCCGGAGATTAAGAAACTTCGTGACGAGATCGCTCCAGATACTCTCTTAACGATCAATGGCGATATTCTTGATCGTGAAACTGGCTTGAAGCTTGCCAACCAATATGAAGTTGATGGGGTTATGATAGGTCGTGGTATTTTCCAAAATCCATTCGCTTTTGAAAAAGAGCCGAGAGAACATAGTAGTAAGGAATTGCTTGATCTTTTACGATTGCATGTGGATCTCCATGATAAATATTCAGGATTAGAATTACGTCCATTTAAGGCGCTTCATCGTTTTTTTAAGATATATGTGAAAGGTTTTCGAGGGGCGAGTGAATTAAGAAATCAATTAATGAACACAGAGTCTACAGATGATGTGCGTGAATTACTCACTGATTTTGAGTCGAAGAATTGAATCAAAAAAAGTGCCTGACTCCTATAGTGGGAAAGTTGGAACGCATGGGGGCAGGCACTTACTATATCATGTAAAAATTGAATTTTTTATTAATTCACTTCTATTATTTGATAGAGGAGGTTCCTCAAGCCATCCATTTTCAATCATCAAGTTCACACATTTTCCTCCTAATTTTAAATCATCTGCAATTGCTACTCCGAATTTAAGAGCTAAGTCTTTTCTTGGAGAGGATGCCCACCCACTACCATAATAGGACATAGCTGTTGAGAATAAGAAAGCAACATGAAATGTCATCAGCTTATCAGAAAAAGGAGAAGCCGTTGAATTTGAAATTTCCGCCTCTAACGTAGGAGCACTGGGAAGATTTTCATTATCAAAGACTTCTTTAAAAATATGGATATGTTTATCTTTCGTTTCTATCGCTTTATGAAAAACATCTTTCACTTTATTCGAAGGGGAGACTTGGCAAAAAGCTACCGTAACCGCTTTAGCAAGTATACTCTTTTTCATATTGAAATAAATATTTGTAATTTCTATACAAGATAACGGTCTCTTATCGCTAAACCATCCTGCCGATAGAAAACTTTTATCTTTTACAAAATCGGTTGATTCCGCTGGACTAAGCACAGGTGGCCGATAATATAATCCCTTTTCTTGTAAAAGTAGTTTGGTTCGTTTACATAATTCAACGGAAGAATTTAGACAAGACGTAAAATATTCAAGGACGTCCTTTCTAGAGCTAGTGGTGATGGCGCTGCTATACCCTTGACAGCCATGGATGCTCATAATGTTTAAGTAGTGTAAACAAAATACATCAGAAAAAAGACGAGGTTTATTAGAGGTAACATCTCGATCTGTAAAACCGCTTGGTAGAGGATAACCTTCAGTCTCAAAAAAATTCTTTATTTCTTCTAAGTGTTTAGAGATAAGAGACATGGAAAATTCAAATTCTTTCATAATATCTTTGTCTTCTATGTGTTCCATCATATGTTTATTAAAACAAATGGCGGCTGTATCATTTTGATATTGTGTCCAAAGTGTTGCAACCTCCGCAGAAGTAAGTTTAGGGTTATGTTCTTCAACCAAAATAAAACACCTCAATTATATTTTTATTTTATTGTGTCTTTATTGGAGGATAATATTCTTTTACCCAAAAATATTGTGATAACATGTATATCTCGCCTTTTTTATGTATTTTTTACAATACAATCTACTAGTAAGTAGCCTTGTAATCTATGTAATTCTTTTTACGTTTAGGGGGTAGTTTAGGTTTCTAATTATAAAAATTTAGATGAAACCTTTTAACGTTATTTTCTATATTTGCTAAGTTGTCGTTAGTGCCACATGAGAATGAGTTTCTGTTCCTCTTTATTTTTATTATTATTTATTGGATACTTGTTGTACAATCATATCAAAAAATATACTCTATTTTTCATTTACAATATGGTCTAAAATATGGTGTTCCATATGTGTTATATAATCTTGAATTAGCCACTCTAGTGTTTTGATTTGATTCCTTCCAATGTCACATAGGTTTTGTAGCTTATCATCAGGGATATTTTTAATGATAGTAACAATATGACTATTTAATGTTGAGTGCCTAGTACGAAAAAAAATTTAACTCATACTAGGCACTTTGTCTTGAATCATTCTTATAATAAAGCCATTGTTACTTCTTCTTTTTGTTTTCCTCCCAATGCTGGATACGTTCTTCATGACTAACCTCTTTATGTACTTGATGCAGCATCCATACATAACCAAAGGGGTCCATGAATATGGCGTTCGACACTCCGTGACTTGGGATTTCGGTCACTGGTTGTATTTCTGTGCACTCTAAAGTCATCGCCTTTGCATAAGTTTCCTCAATGTTTGGTACAGTTACATTCACCCAACTCGTTTTAGGAGTATCCGGAGTTGGCGCGATCAAATGGAAATCGGGATTTTCATCTAACAGATGAAAGTGTACATCGTATAGCGTGAAAATTGCCTCATTTTCTCCACGAGGTAAGTTTGAAACCTCCACACGCTGAATATCAAATATACCTTCGTATAATTTCAATGCTTTTAAGCTATCTCTAACAACCATGTCTAGTTCTACTCCGACCATGATGACAACACTCCTTTTTCAAGTTAATATTTATAAGCGGACCAACTTAGTTGTTTGTAACCCTAATAAAAACCTTTAATCATAACCACCTGAAGCTTCTGGCAACCTATTGTACTCATTTTTCTTACTAATGATTTCCGTGTGTATAAATTCCGTGAATTTCTTTAGTTTCCTATCTGCGCGCTTCCCACAATACGATGTAATCCATTCTCTTTCATATGTTTCGCCATCTAAGGTAAGAGTTAGTTCGTTTTCCTGATGGGGATCTGAACATGTAGATTCACTTGATTTTTCCGCTGAGGCTAAAATGTCAGCTTTTCGCATTTCCTTGTAGATGGCTTCCTTTTCATTATCAGTTAGTACCAATTCTATCGTTATGTCTTCATCTTCAATCATATTTTTTGTGTAGGTATTCTCATAAGTGTTTACAATGTCTCGTGCCTCATACCCATATTTTAAAACAAAGTTAAAGTCTTCTGGCATTTTTTTAGGGAGATTACTACATGCTCCCAACAGAAAGATACAAGCAACAATGGTTAATAATGATTTCAAATCTTCCCCCCCTAATAGAGCAGTGTTATTTTCTAAAAAAATCCATTGTGAGTAATCATTATCCTTTTAGCATAATATGGATAGGGAAACTCTATCTTCGTAATACGGTTGTAGTCTAGTTATTCTTAAAGGATAACCCTTCTTCTTCTAATAACGTTCTCATAATAGGTAAGGAAGCTTTTCCAATACCATGAATCTTTAATATTTCTTTTTCAGTGAACGTTGATAGTTCATTTAAAGTGTCAATCCCTTCGTGAAGCAATGCATTCCTTGCAGGTGAACTGAGTTTTGAGAGGAAGCCACTCTGAGGCTTATTCTCTTTCTCACAGGTAGGACAACTTGGACACTCACTACTCTTGTTAAACCTATGTCCCTTTTCACAAACCCTTACAGTGTTTTCAGCAGTCAAAATAATCCCTCCAAAATGTCTTTGTCCATTATTCTTCAATCGGTAACTTTTTCGTTACACCATATAATCCGTCTTTTTGAAAATCCCAATAGCGTCCAACGATACCAAGATTCATACTGTTGTTATAGTAACCTAATTCATACACTACTTCTTCCCTACTAATAAAAACAAGTTTATAGTCCGGGTTTGCAAAATCCATATTTGCTGTGGAGAGAGAATCAGCATTAGATAAATTCAATTACTAATTCTTGAATAAAGTCTGTGTCTGTTATTTGATAGATGGTTTCTTCCGTTTCCCAATCTAGGACATCAATTTGCGTTACTTCTTTTTCCAAAGTGAAGTCACTAATTTTTTCAATAGGTCCATCATTAACAGCCTTGCAGCCTGCAAGGAAAAGGATAGACAAGAACAATAAAATGTAAGTCTTCATCATTATGTTTCGCCACCTTTCAGATATAAGACGTTCCATTTTATTAAATAGTTTCCATTTCTTCTAAGAAATCTGTATCCATGTAAGCAAGCTTACGTACACTTTTTTAATAAGTTCCCACGTGATGATGGGGCTATGACAAAAGGGAGTGAACGGTATACGGTTTTCTTGGACCAAATGTGCTGGTAAACTACTACAGTGCGGGTGCTGGCAACCTTGATGTAATCAGATGAGGGAAAGCAAAATGCTGTATATCGCATATCGAACGGGTTTACTTCAGAGATGCAAACAAGTCATTCATAAGTAAAAACACATGTGATTTCACAGCAGGAATCACATGTGTTTTTTGTACTTTAAGTTTAATTTCGCTCAAGGATTAAAGTATAAGATATACTAAGGCTTTCGCCATTGAGACTTTTCGATAAGCCAAGTTTATCTAATTGTTATATCAGTATCTTATTGTTAAACATACAGGAAATCACACAGTATTTGACACGCCTATTCACGTAGGTGGAAATAAATATTTCCTTCTTGTGATTTGCCATGTGAATTCTAATGTGAAAGAAAATAAATGAAAGGAATATACAGAGCGATGTACTTAAGAAAACTGGGAGGTTAGTAGAATACCCTAATAAAAAACTGAAAATTCGAAACCTTTTTGCCCTTTTATCCGTAAGTATTATTGAACAAAGTTTAAATGAAAAAATTCTCGAGGAGGGTAATGATGAAAAAGATAGCATTTTTATATGTTCTTATGGTTTTACTTATTATTGGTTGTAGTGGTATTGACGATGTTAACGATTCTCCCTTAGCACTTATAAGTGATGAGTTTGACTATCCTTCGTTTAATGCACCGCAAGAGTGGGATGTTATTACTGTTACCGAAGAGTTAGAAATGAAAAAACATGACTTATATAATCCTGAAAACAACGAATTTTATGATATTCCTCTTAGTTATATTATCGAATTTGGAAAGAAGACAGAAGAAAATGAGTACAATCAAGAGGAATATTTAGAAATATTAAATGCGCAGAATGAAGAGCAAGGTAAGTGGGGGAAGACCATTTTATATGCCCACTCTTCTAAAGAGGATTATGGAAGTTTAGGAATAGGAAGAGAACCATACCCGCGCCTTGATAGTCGAGCGCTTGAAGATGAAGATTTCTTAACTGAAGAAATATCAATTGAAGGCGTTGATGTGGTTTATAGCCAACTGGGTAATAACCATTTGTTCCTTTGGGAAAGAGATAAATTGTATTATGACCTCTATATTCTAGAAACTAGTCAAAAACTAGAGGAGATTTTAGACATTGTTGGTGGATTTATTGAAAAATAGTAAAATGACCTTGTTGCAATACGGGAAGCTTAAATGTAATAGGATTATAGGAAAATCTGTTGAAAGTGGTAGTTTTAAAGGGCTAAGACGAATAACCTACGGTAGAAGTAGGCAGGTAATGTTAAATTATATTATTTACTATGCAGTTCATGAAAATGATGGCTATATTGATGTCATTAACACTTTACCTTCAAGAACAAATTTGGCGTTATGACTGATAGATAGTCTACTGGAATATTTGAATTTTGGATATTTGTGAACCATTACACTTAAAGTAACGGGCGTTAGTTACACAATCAAATATGAACAGATTGGCACAATGAATTGATGATTCTTCGTGCCAATTTAATATGCGAAAGATAGTGTGATTTTAGTTGTGAAAGGTGTGTGATTTAGGGGATGAATTTACCTGTGTTTTTCTGGTTTGCACCTCTCAAGTAAACCCGTTAATCGCATATCGCATGTGTTTTTTGTGCTATATCACTGCTTAATCGTTAAATAGACATGTAATAACAGAGGAATTCTCACACCTATTAACTTAGAGAAAACTACCTATTTTCTTCAAAGATTTTGACGCGATTTCCTCTGTGGATGTAACTGCTTAATGATAAGGTTTTGGATATTTATGTTAAAATGAATGGAAGGAGTATACAGACTTTTTTCATTCATGTACTTAACTAAGGGATGGTTCGTGCAATAAGGAATGCATTTTTTATTAAACTAATGAAGAGTTTAACAAGGGAGGGTCTTTGGTTGAATGATATATTAGATATGTTTGTAAGGTGGCTCTTTATTTTTATCGGTTCCATTGTTGTAATCGGTATACCTGCATATTAAATTTATACTTTTAGTCAATTTGTAAATAATTCAAAATATAAAAATAACACACTAGTAAACAAAGTAGAAGAATTAGAGATGAGAGTAAAAGAATTAGAAAAGAAAAACAAATAGCTTGTTCCAATATGAGGTGGAATAGTAGAAGAATCTGTCGCTACTGTTGTGGTGTTAACGGGATGATTGCTGGAAAAGATAATCGACTTTATTTATTGAACTAACGAACGAAGCAATAATGCAAGAAGTAAATAATTTAAAACGGGTGGTATTTATGGAGTGGAAAGAACTTAAAGATAGTATGATATTGAAAATTTCTTAAACACATTTGGTGGATTTCATGATAGTTGCTTAAAGGAATTATATGTCTACTGAAAGCTATGTAGATAAAAATTTATCAATGGGTATGTCAACAGACCTTGATACTAATGTACGAATCCTTTTCCAAAGACAGTGGGATAATCCTTCTGCAATTGAACTTCTTTTTGAAGGGGTAACTCAATTTCATATCGTCCTAGTCCTAAAAACTATGACCGAAGCATTTTAGATGCAAAACTTATCTTGCACGAAGGTCTTTTTTATTGGGCTGATTACTATGAATGGGAACCAAATAATGTTACTTCTGATACTAACAGCTGGATTTCTGCAAGAGACTTAAGTTGCGTGATGTTAGTTCGTGGATGGGTAAAAGAAGCAGATACGGTTTAATTCACCCAGATTAAAAAGTAATTATCAACAAAAACGTTAGTAAAATTACGAGTTGCAATGATGCCGCTCTCTTTCATACCTAATAAATGGAAAAAATAGAAGAAATACTTCTTCTATTAACCCCCTATATATATGTATGAAAATTATTCTGGTGCTACTATTTCTACCTTTATTCTATCTGGGTCTTCAAAAAAAACGGCATAATAGTTTTCTTCCCCAGCGAAAGGGTGTTTATCTGAGTAAAGAATATGTACTTCTCTATCTTCCAATTTTTTTGTCATTTCGTCCACATGTTGGCGTAATGATGCATGGAAGGCTAAGTGATTAAGCCCTACTCGACATCTATGATAGGAAGGGTCTAGATATTTATCTTCTGCCTGTACGAAAACGAGGTAAGTATCACCTAGTTTCCAACTATGACCGCTTTCCCATTTCTGAAAAGAGGTATATCCTAACTCTTCCAGTAACCATCCCCAGAATTCTTCTGTCTGCTTTAAATTTGAAACATATAACATCATATTTAGAACAAAGTGAAAACTTATGCACAAGAGAATGAATTTCCAAATACCTAGTTTCCTAGTTTCTCCCATTTGAACTAGTTGTTTGTCTCGATTAAAGATAACTCCCAACTCCTTTAATATAGACAAAGAGTAACTGATGCATGTATCCCAATTCTTCAGCTGCTATTCCATTTCTTCAAGCTCATTTTTTCAAATCTTATCTATTTATTACATCACAGTATTTTCCACTCCCTTTTTATAAAAAAAGGGAGAACAGACAGAAAGGAGTAAAGTATTGTTGAAGGAATTGGGAATTATATTTTTAAAAAAATACACATAAATGTCAAAAGAACGACACGATAATCGGAATGATCATTTTATACTGAGAGTAAGTGATAACAACGAGGAGAATTCAACTTGATGTAGTACGTAAAGGGGTAAATTAGAGAAGGAATCTACTTAGGTGGGAGATGGAGTGTATGATCAAGGACTCGCTTTTCTATGAGGTTGTAGAAAAAATGGTGAAGAACAAACATGTTTATGGTGCCGTTCTCTGTGTGGAAAAAGGAGACGGCTCCCTTTCGTTTGTAAGTGGGGGAGGCAATATCAAAGCGGGGGATCGGTATTTTATTGCCAGTGTTACAAAGCTTTATATTACTGCTGTTATGTTGATGCTACGGGAACAGAAACGTTTGAATTTTGAGGATAACATTTATCGCTATTTTCCAGAAAAATTGATACATGGCATCCATATCTTAGATGGTGTCGACTATACGAAAGAAATTACCATTGCACATTTGTTAAGTAATACTTCAGGTATTCCGGACTATTTTTATTATCATAAAAAGAACGGGGAAGCTGCAACGGATTTGCTCCAAGGCAATGATGAGCCATGGCCATTAGAGAAAGCGATAGAAAGTGCTAAGGGGATAAAACCGAAGTTTAAGCCAGGTCAGAAGGGTAAAGTTCACTATTCCGATACAAACTATCAATTACTAGGTGCAATTATTGAAAAGATAACGGGTAAGTGGATTGGGGATGTGTTTAAGGATTACATTTTTGATCCCTTGAATCTAAAGGATACTTATGTCTATCAAGACATCAATGATACGAAACCAGTGCCCATTTTTTTTAAAACAAATGAAGTTCATGCTCCAAACTATATGGCTTCTGTGTCTGCTGAAGGTGGAATCATTTCCACTGCTCAAGAAGTGATGGTCTTTTTGAAAGCGTTTTTTACTGGGTTCTTTTTCCCGGTGGAAGTCCTCGAAGAACTAAAGGTAAATTGGAATATGATCTATTTTCCTGGTCAATTTTTCTATGGTTTGGGATTAGAGAAGTTATGGACACCAAGATTTTTATCTCCATTTAAACCGATTGGAGAGGTACTAGGGTTTTGGGGGCAAACGGGAGCTTTTGCTTTTTACAATCCTGATACGGACTTATATTTCACTGGAACGGTCAATCAAGCGAGTGGCTTTGGACATAGTGCGGCTTACCACGCGATTATGAAAATCATTAAGTCGGCATGATTGATGTTGCTAGTAATAGCTAACAGACAATAGAAAAAATGGGAAAGCTACTTCTCCTAATTATGTACCTCCTACAACAGTTCTAAGGCACCATCCCCTAGTACAGTAATACTGTGGGGAGGTGCATATATTTTTTTATATCATCCCTTTTTTATTTCATTTCTTGATGCAATAGTTGAAGAAGCGCCGACTCTGTTACGTTATCTTCACCCTTTCGTGCTACAAAAAGGCTATACCATAAGATAATCAAAAATAATACTGAAAAGAATTATCCCCACACCGATGATAAAATGAACCTTTTTTTCATTCATTCCCGTTTTCTCGAAAATAGTAATAATGATACCGATTAAACCAAAGAAAATAGCACTGCTAATGAAATAAGAGGTATTTACAAGAAATAAGTTTGGAAACTTCTGAACAAGTCCCGATACTACGCCCATAACCCCCATTATTAGAGGAATTCTTAATTTCCAATACATTCCATTTATCCACCTTTCTTTATTGTATTCAGTTTCCTACAAAAATCCGTATTCCTTATTTTTTCTTCCTCCCAATAGGCACTTAGAAAATGATACTAATTCTAACCTCTCGTTTATTTTAACATTGTTTTCCAATTAAAGGTTCAAAAAAAGAGTTGTATAATACAATCCATAATTTTACTAACGCACAAAAATATTTGTGTAAATTGGATACGTCTCCCCATATTAATTACAATGTGAAAGGTTGTGATTTGGATATATATGTTAATATAGTAGAAAGGGATAAATGGAATAAACAGAAATACAAGAAGTGAAAAACGAACGTAACGTTGTGAAACATTTTTATGAAATATACGGGAGAGTGTTAGCACTATCAGCTGTCGTTGCTGTTGTGTCTCTAATGGAGGACCATTGCGAAAGAAACTGTTAAGAAAAAGGTTACTGCAATAAGCAGGTATCCTATTTTAAAGGAGTGTTTTCGTGAAAAAAAGTCTAATAATTGTTATCAGTGCTATTATTTTATTGGTTGGTACTTATACTTTTATAAAGTTTAATCCGCCTTTATCAGCTTATTCAAGTGGTTATGCCATGGATAGGAAGGTTCTATTGGTCGAAATAGGTAACAAAAGCCCAATAGGCAATTTGAAAATTGAAGAAATCTTAGTAAATAATAATGATTCTCCTTTACAATTGAAAGTTCAAGTGAGTCATCATATGCAAGGATTTGTTATTTCAGACAATTTTGATAGAGAAGTAGAAAGTGAATATACCTTCGAAGATTTAGAAACAACAGTAATTCAACCCAATACAGACCCGCAAAAGCAAATCAACAAAGTGAAAGATGGAACGGCAACAGAAGAGGATATCATTTATGCACTATCATTCATACATGAAGAGAGTATTAATCAAGTTACAATTAAATACCGTCACCTGGGCATCTCGCACAAAAAGACATTATTTATGAATTAAGAGCGTGTAGACACACTAATGAGTGAGGTAACGTTTAAGTGATTTACTATGAGAATATTTTTATCAAAAGCTAAACTAGGAGGGTAGGATGGGATATATTGAGGATTTACGTGAAATAGTTGGAACAAAACCTTTAATTCTAACTGGAGTCGCTGTTGCAGTCATAAATGAACAAGGTCAAATTTTATTGCAGAAGCGTCGTGAAGGTATATGGAGTGTTCCAGGTGGTTTTATGGAGTTAGGAGAATCTACTGAAGAAGCTGGCCGAAGAGAGGTGTTTGAAGAAACTGGGATTAAGGTTGGAAAACTAGAATTAATGGAAGTCATTTCTGGTAAAGAATATTTTGTGAAATTACACAATGGAGATGAATTTTACGCTATCACTATTGCATATGTAACAACTGAAATTATAGGTGGCTCCCTAAAAGCAGATGGTATCGAATCTGTGGAGGTAGGATTTTTTGATTTAGATAACTTACCAGATTGTCTATCACCTCATGTGAAAGATTTTATTAACAAAAATATTCACAAATGAAAATAACTAAGTGAATTACAACCTTTTTTGTTCGCAGATAAATTCTATTAAGTTTACGGGAAAGGTTTACTATATTAACAATTAAAATAAAAGTAATACATACATACAGAGAGGTGAAATATTTGAACTTACATTATCATGAAAAAGGAGATAAAGATGCTCCCTTAATTGTATTTTTACACGGCGGTGGAGTGAGTAGTTGGATGTGGGATAAACAAATTCAGTACTTTAAAGATTATCATTGCATTGCAGTAGATTTGCCTGAACAAGGGAGAAGTAATAAATCGAAGCACTTTTCAATTGAATATAGTGCAGTAAGTGTAGTCGAGTTAATAGAAAACATAGGAAAAGGAAAGGTAGTGATCGTTGTTGGATTCTCTTTAGGTGCACAAGTTACCATAAAAATGTTGTGTATGAAACCGAATTTGATAGATTATGCAATCATAAATAGTGCGTTAGTTAGACCAAATCGAATTGCTGAAAAAATGATTAAACCTACTATTAAATTAACATTTCCATTGATTAAAAATAAATCATTTTCAAAACTACAAGCAAAAACACTTTATATAGATAAT